>JAGSHA010000153.1 GCA_023954795.1 Oceanospirillaceae bacterium
CCAGAGATCGAAGAGTAACGCAGCTGCGGATATTCACTCAACAACCACGGAATGATCTTGTCTGCAGCGTTAGTAACCATATTGTGTCCGGAAGCATCACCGGTGGTGAACTCTAGACGCAAATAGATCAGATTGGCCACGATCTGACTGTTCATTTCGATCAGCTTAGCAAAGCGGCTGGAAGTGGCCACGACGGCCTGCAGGTCATCGCGACGAGACTTGATAGATTCAACAGCCAGCATCGCCGCTGTCGCATCATCAGCTTCCAACAAAATCGAACGCGTCATACGCTCATCAATCACAGTGGTTTTGATACCACCTTCAACCAACGCAGATACGCGCGCACCTCGACCAACAGACGGCCATAGGGGGGTTTCATAAGTTGCCAGCGGGACTGAAACTTTCTCATCCAGAACCGGACCACTGATTTTCAGCGGACCTACATTTCGCATAGGAATGGGAGCTTGCTGGATTTTATGTGCTTTCATAGCTTATCAACGCTTAGAGTTGGGCAAAGAGACACCAGATAGAGCGCCCGCTGGATAAAATTCTGGCTGGCGGCGATTTTAGCTACCTGACTGCATGAATGCAATTAGCCCAACCGTTCATACGGATTTGGATCAAGTAGTTATGGGCTGCTCGCTGACTTCTATCATCAATGCGATTCGGGAAGCTTGCGATCCAGCTCTGCGCAACGCTGCGCCAATGTTCGATAGCGTGATTGCTGGCGAGCAGATAGCTCACCGAAGCGAACCTTCGCCAATACAGCATCACAACGCAGCAGTGCTTCCATATTACCACGGGTTCTTCGTGCGACCTCAATGCCAGCCTGCACCATATTCAGCGCGATCCCTACATGTCGCGGCAGCATTTCATGTGCCTGAGCGAACAACTTAAATGCTTGCTCAAATTCGCCTTTTCTAAAACACAGCATGGCCCGAAGATTCGCTTTACCCCAGTGCAAGGTAACCATCACCGTCGCCAGTACTTTTTTATACTCACCCACTTCAGAAGATAAGGCACTGCCATTTGAAGCATCAACAATGGAATCCAGCCAGATACACTGCACCTCTTTCTCCAGCTGCTGAAACATCGCCCACGCATCCCGCAAACGCTGCTCAGATAACTCTGGCACATTCCCTAGCTTAAAAATATCACTCGCACAGAGCTTGGCATGTAAGCCGATTTCATCGAATCCCTGATGATCTAACACCACATCCTCCAGCAGACGGATAATTTCCTCTTCAGCCTCCTGTGGCTGATCTGCTTTGGACATTTGATGAGCCAAAGCGCGTGCTAAACCAAAATAAGCAGAAGGTTCTTGAAACACGGAGTTTCGAGCATAACGAATGGCCGAACGGTAGGCATCGATTGCTATCTTCCAATCTTCGGCCTGGGCCGCCAGATCTGCCAGCTCACGCAGCAGCTGCGGTGAAGTTGGTTGCAACATAACCGCTTTACGCATCAAACTGATCGCTTGCTGCAACGCCCCTGTTGCCCAGTATGAACGCCCCAACCAAGAAAACGCCTCAACACACAGGTGCTCGTTATCCACAACACGATTGAGCATGCGTAGCGCATCATCGTAGCGCCCCAAATGAAAGAACGCTGACCCCAAACCCACCTCTGCCCAAGGCAAGTCTCGCCGATCTATCAAGCCTTCAAACAGCTTTGCGGCTTCCGCATGACGTTCAAGCTGCAGCAGAACAATCCCTTTAAGGCGGCTCAGATAAAGATGAAGACCCGGAAACATATCGGTTAGCTGATCACAGGCTTTTAATGCCTTGTCCAGCTTATGCTCATCCAGCAAACGATCCACAGGCTCAGTGACATGCTTCACCCGCATCACTTTATCGAGGCGGGCGCGTAAGCTCATCAGATCATAGGGTTTAGATATATAGGTATCGGGTGAGTTCTCAAGAGAACCAAATAACAGATGTGAACGTTCTGAGTCGACAACCAGAACGAATAGATTACGATGGCTGAATAACTGTTCGGCATTTGCTTCATGCAACAACTGCAGGCCGTTTTTTTCATCACGCCCCAAGTCATAATCGACAAAGCACAGATCATATTGCTCAACCCGCATCAGGCTCAAGGCCATGTTGACCGATGAGGCAACCTGAATCCGTTGCACACCTAGCTGACCCAGGATTTGTCGCAACGCGCCAAGCTCAGAGAGCTTGTTGTCGACGATCAGAACCGACTTTCCTGAGTAATTGATTTCCATAGGCTTTTGCACAACTAGGTAGAAACAAACGTAGCACAGTTTTCCTGCCGCGGGCAAAAAGAACCATCGCCCGGAAACAAAAAAGCCCCGCGCTGTTAACGCAGGGCTTTTTCAGGTCAGACCCGGAAGCTCTTAATCTTCCAGCAGATCGCGACCTTTGCTGGCAGCAATACGCATGCGCAGCGCATTCAGCTTGATGAAACCAGCAGCGTCTTTCTGATCATAAGAACCCGCATCATCTTCAAACGTTGCGATGCTCTCATCAAACAGAGAATCTTCAGAACGACGACCAACAACGATCACATTACCCTTGTATAGCTTCAGGCGAACATCACCGTTTACTACCTGCTGAGATTCATCGATCATTTTCTGCAGCATCTTACGCTCTTCTGACCACCAGAAACCGTTGTAGATGACCTTAGCGTAGCGTGGCATCAACTCATCTTTCAGGTGAGCGGCTTCACGGTCCAGTGTAATCGACTCAATCGCACGGTGAGCACGCAGCATAATAGTACCCCCTGGAGTTTCGTAACAACCGCGGGATTTCATACCCACAAAACGGTTTTCTACAATATCCAGACGACCAATACCGTTCTCACCACCGACCTTGTTCAGATATTCCAGAACAGTCGCCGGGCTCATCGCTTTACCATCGATTGCGACAATGTCACCCTTTTCGTAGGTCAGATCCATATAGGTTGCTTCGTCCGGAGCCTGTTCAGGTGAAACAGACCAGCGCCACATATCAGCTTCAGCTTCTGCCCATGGATCTTCCAGAATGTCACCCTCATAGGAGATGTGCAGCAGGTTAGCATCCATCGAGTATGGCGACTTCTTCTTGTTACCAGCGAAATCAACCGGAATATTGTGCTCTTCACAATACTTCATCAGGGTTTCACGGGATGTCAGATCCCACTCACGCCACGGTGCGATGACATGAACGCCTGGCTTCAGCGCGTATGCGCCCAGCTCGAAACGAACCTGGTCATTACCCTTACCCGTCGCACCGTGAGAAATTGCATCAGCACCTGTTTCGTTAGCAATCTCAATCAGACGCTTAGCGATCAATGGACGTGCAATAGATGTACCCAGCAGGTACTCACCTTCATAGATGGTATTTGCACGGAACATTGGGAATACGAAATCACGCACAAACTCTTCACGCAGATCTTCAATGTAGATCTCTTTTACGCCCAGCGCTTCAGCTTTGGCACGTGCAGGTTCAACCTCTTCACCCTGACCCAGGTCGGCAGTAAAGGTTACTACCTCAGCGTTGTATTCATCCTGCAACCAGCGGACGATTACGGAAGTGTCCAGACCACCGGAATAGGCTAGAACAACCTTCTTAATTTCGGACATTCTCAAGCTCCAACTTGTGCAAACATCGGCCGCAGGACGCGACCGGGTTCAAAAAGAAACAGGGGCGGGATTATAGCAGAAAAAGCCTACCGTATGGCAGACCATATATCGTGAGTTTTACTCTTTTTCCAGACGAATGGTGACACGTCGGTTCCGCGCACGATTTGTCTTACTGTTGTTGGGTACGACGGGATAGCGCTCACCGTGATATCGGGTGGTGACCATCCCCTCCTCAAGCCCTTGCTTGACGAAGTATTCACTCACGACTTCAGCACGTTTTTTCGACAAATCCCGGTTAGCCAAACGACGACCCGCGGCATCACTGTGCCCATCCACATACACCGCCTGAACGCTGTTATCGTTCTTTATGTAAAGGATGATCAGGTCCAGACGCTCGCGCGTCGAATCAGACAAACGCCACTCTCCCGGTGGGAACAGCACAGCCGTTCGCGCCACCTGACGGTAGTTAACCGGCAGCAACTTCGCCACACAACCTACATAGTCGGTGTAAGCGTTACGGAAATTAACCGCAGACACAGAGACACGCAAATATTCCGGAGTGCCGTACCAGGTTTCGGTGGTAAACGTAGGCATCAGACCCTTATGCAAGGCCGCCAGCATCGACTTGGCATAACCTGTTTTCACATCCAGCTGCCCTTGCTTAACTGCCTTCACAGGGCCAATCGCCTTAGTCATCAGACCCGGCCGCCATGGTGGCGCCTCAGACACCAGCATCGCACCTTTAGCAAAATGCCCTTTTTCAGTCGGATCGAGCAGAAAGTGCACATTTTCACCTGCTTCGTGCTCAAACACCGCATTGCCAAAGGACGGGATCACATGGGACAAACGACAGACGAATATTGAGGATTCCAGTTCCCAGTTCGACTCTTCAATGGTTGCCCGATAGCTCACTGCCTGCACAAGCGTGCTGACCAGCCAAAGCAAAAGTATGGGAACCAGTTTTAAGTACACGGCAACACCTGCAACATTCGGAAATCTGCTGTTATATTATCTCTTTCGGCTCTGACAACAACACCTTTAGCTATCAAATTACATCGCTGGTAGAATGGCGGGCAATATGTGAGCAATTGAGAAAGTAAGGGAATCCTTTGAGCCGTCAAGATTCGTACAAACACCCAATGGCAAGCCGTTTTCGCGGTTTTCTTCCGGTTGTAGTTGATGTTGAAACCGCCGGTTTTAATGCCAATACCGATGCTCTGCTGGAGATTGCAGCAGCCACTTTGACCATGGATGAAAACGGTTACCTGATGGTCGACAAGTACTACGAAGCCCATGTAGAGCCGTTTGAGGGTGCCAACCTAGAACGTGCAGCACTGGATTTCACGGGCATCGACCCATTCGATCCCGACCGTGGTGCCATCAGCGAACAGGAAGCATTAGAGAACATCTTCCGCCCTATCCGCAAATCGATCAAATCGCACGACTGTAAACGCGCAATCCTGGTCGGCCACAACTCTGCATTTGATCAGGGTTTTGTGAACGCGGCAACGGAACGAAATGACATCAAGCGCAACCCTTTCCATCCGTTTTCAAGCTTTGATACTGCCACACTGTCCGGATTGGCCTATGGCCAGACCGTATTGGCCAAAGCCTGCGAAGTTGCGGACATTGAGTTTGATGGTAAAAAAGCTCACTCAGCACTTTACGACACACTAAAAACTGCCGAACTGTTCTGCTCCATTGTGAACCGCTGGAAAGATCTTGGCGGCTGGGACATGGTATTGGCGGCACAGGATTACGGCGACGAGTTCACCATCTGATCTCTGCCCTGCAATAAATTACAGTCAGACACAAAAAAACCCGCACATGGCGGGTTTTTTTATGGACTATCTGAAACTGAATTACAGGTTATCAGCTTCTTCAGTCAGGTAAGATGCAACACCCTCAGGGGAAGCAACCATACCTTTATCGCCCTGATTCCAACCAGCCGGACAAACTTCACCGTGCTCCTGGTGGAATGCCAGCGCGTCAACCATACGCAGCATTTCGTCTACGTTACGACCCAGCGGCAGATCGTTAACAACCTGGTGACGTACCAGACCGTCTTCATCGATCAGGAAAGAACCACGGAAAGCAACGCCGCCTTCAGATTCAACATCGTAAGACTGGCAGATGCTGTGAGTCATATCTGCAACCAGTGTGTAGTTAACAGCACCGATACCGCCTTCGTTTACTGGCGTGTTACGCCAAGCGTTGTGAGAGAAGTGAGAATCGATAGAAACACCGATCACTTCTACGTTACGCTTTTTGAACTCTTCGATACGATGATCGAAAGCCAGCAGTTCAGAAGGACATACAAAAGTGAAGTCCAGCGGGTAGAAGAATACAACCGCTTTCTTGCCTTTTGCTGCTTCAGACAGAGTGAAAGCATCAACAATTTCACCGTTACCCAGTACTGCTGGTGCTGTAAAGTCTGGTGCCTGTTTACCTACGAGTACGCCCATTGCATGTCTCCGTTAGTGGGTATATTTCGTTTTAGAGTATCCATAATAGAAAAGAGACCTGCATCTGCACGCCTCTTATCCGGATCTTTTTTATTCGGCTTCAGCGTCACCAGAAGCGGCGGTCGCTTCTTTGATCAGTTCTGCCAATTCGCCGGATTCTCCCATTTCGCAGATGATGTCACATCCACCTACCAATTCACCCTTAACCCACAACTGCGGGAAGGTTGGCCAGTTTGCGTACTTAGGCAGCTCTGCGCGAATTTCCGGATTTTCCAGAATATTTACAAACGCAAAACGTTCACCACAGCCCATCACCGCTTCAGACGCGCGGGAAGAAAAACCGCACTGCGGGAAACGTGGTGTACCTTTCATGTACAGCAGGATGTCGTTGTTTTCGATCTGCTCTTTAATGGTATCAATAACGCTCATTCATGCACCTTTCAGCTAACACTTTGAAGACAATGGACAGCTGCCTTCTCGTGCAGAAATATTATCACATATCCGACCATATCACTCTGTTAATGTATATTTAGATTTCTCAATCAAAGCGATAGAGTAAACTTATCAGCCGCCCATAATTGATTTTTATTATCTCTGACAGACTGGAATCAACTATTGAAAATAGGCTGGACACACAATAGAATCTGCTTTTTATTGGCAGCTCTTAGCTGCCTTTTTGCGTTGTATGGAGAGGATTATGGCATTTGAGCCAGTAATGAAAACCTACAACCGGCTTTCAGTTGCTTTTGAACGCGGTGAAGGCGCGTGGTTGTATGACACGGATGGAAACAAGTATCTGGACGCCCTGAGCGGTATCGCAGTTACGGGTCTGGGTCACGCACACCCAGCGGTTACCCACGCAATCAGCGAGCAAGCAGCCCGCCTGATGCACACTTCCAACCTCTATTCTATTCCCCTGCAGGAGCAGCTGGCTGAACGCCTGACGCGCATTGCAGGTATGGACAACGTATTCTTTGGCAACTCCGGTGCTGAAGCAAACGAAGCCGCCATCAAGATTGCACGCCGATACGGTCACGAGAAAGGCATTGATCTGCCAACCATTATCGTCATGGATAACTCGTTTCATGGTCGGACAATGGCAACACTCAGTGCAACCGGCAACCGTTCTGCTCAGGCTGGTTTCGAGCCACTGGTTGCAGGTTTTGTTCGTGCGCCTTACAACGATGTTGAAGCTGTCCGCAAGATTGCAGCGAACAACCCGAACGTTGTCGCAATTCTGGTTGAACCTATTCAGGGCGAATCCGGTGTCGCTATCCCGGCAGACGATTACCTGAATCAGCTGCGCGATATCTGTGACGAACAGGACTGGCTGC
>JAGSHA010000270.1 GCA_023954795.1 Oceanospirillaceae bacterium
CGATATTCTGAACTGTGCCGATACTCAGGCTCAATAAATATGCTGTGATGCTGACCTTGTATTTCACTCAGTGTGTAGCCAACCGTATTGAGGAAATTATCGTTGGCCGTGATGATGGTCCCATCGAGATTAAACTCAATCACCGCCTGAGATTTACCGATTGCATCAAGCTGACCGGAAAAATCAGCGTACTGCAGTTTGTCCGCCGTCACATCAGAAGCAAACTTAACAACTTTCAGTAGTTTACCGGAGTCATCCGTAATCGGGTTGTAAGTCGCCTGAATCCAGACCTCCTTACCTCCCTTGCCAAAGCGCTTATACTCGCCGGAATCAAACTCGCCGCGTCCCAGCTTATCCCAGAAGTCTCGGTATTCAGTACTGGCTTGATAGGCGGGATCAACAAACATCTTGTGATGCTGTCCGATCACTTCCTCTGCGGAGTACCCCATCGTATTGAGAAAATTGTCATTGGCCGAGATGACAGTGCCATCCAACTCAAATTCGATTACCGCCTGCGATCTACTCATGGCATCGAACATGTACTTATAAACTTCGAGATTAGCGTGCATCTGGTCCTGTCCCATCTGTTTATCCCCATCGTTGGATGGTACTTACTCCGGATTCGTCGTCTTTTGATGCTGGCTATTAAAGTCCGGGCACCAGAAGCGCCACTGCAGAATGGTGGCTGATAGAACCTTGTATCGACGTAAGAACAATAATCTAAAGGACTAACTTGCAGAATATTTAAAATAACTAGCGGCCTAAACCGACAAAAATCATTTAAAAACAAGGAAATATAAAGACCAAGCAAACAGGTAAGTTTATCTATACCTGTTTGCTGCTTATCTGAAGGAAGGTGATGCTACTTTTTTGGCTTAATCGAGCGCCGACTGGGTTCAGCATTTGCCGGATCATCCGGCCAGCGATGCTTTGGATAACGACCTTTCATCTCTTTCTGAACCTCTGGATAGCTATTTTTCCAGAAACCAGCGAGATCCTGTGTCACCTGCAACGGACGCATCGCAGGTGAAAGCAGATGCAGTTTTAAAGGCGTACCGTTTCCGATGCGAGGGGTATCCAAACAACCAAACATCTCCTGCATCCTCACTGCCAGCACCGGCGGGGTTTCGCTGTAATCAATCTTGATGTTCGAGCCCGTGGGTACGGTAAAGCGCTCCGGAGCCAATTCATCCAGCTGTTGCGGTAAGGGCCAGGGCAACAGTGCCAGCAGAATATTACGCAGATCCAGGTTGGCGAAGTGGTTAATGTGACTGATCCCGGACAGATACGGTGCCAGCCATTGGTCAACGGTGTCCAACAGATGTTTATCAGACAGATCCGGCCAGTGATTCTCTGTCGACGCGCCTCCATTCACCTCAGCAAAGCTACTGTGCAGAAATTGCACCCGTGTTTGCCAGCTGCGCAGCGCTGGTGTCCACGGCAGAATATTTAACCCACGTTTACGAACCACACCCAACAACGCAGCAGACTTCGCTTCGTCGGAAATATCTTTTAGCGGCGCACGACTCAATACTAACTTGCCCACCCGGCGCTGAAGCTCCGCCGTCAAACGGTCCTGCTGTTTGCTCCAGGTCACCTCTTCGAACGACGACACCATATCTGCCAGAGGTCCATCAAACAGATCGGGTTCCAGCACCGCTGAAAGGAAGATGCGATCTGTATGATCACCACTTCGCCCACCCACCTGAGCCAACGCCAACCATTCAGCATTGTGATGATCCCCGTCTGGCAAGCGCGCCGCACGCCCGTTACTCATCCGGTAATCCGCCCCGCCTTTACTTCGCTGACACGCGATACGATCCGGATAGGCCCCGGCGATCAGAAACCCGGTCCAGCGACTGTGTGTTGGATCAGATACAGCATTGTCCACCTCGTCTTCTAACAGGCCGCATTGACGCTTAAACTGTTTGCTTACCTGACGCATGCGGTGCAACGCACCCTGGGTGTGGCGCTCAGCCTTAAGATCACCACACAACCATGCCAGTCGTTCAGCGATATCCGTATCACGCCGTTTTAACGGATCACGATCCGAGAGCAAGGCCGCCAGATGACAGGCCTGGTCTGTCAGACCGTAACGTATTCCCAGCAGTAACATATGGGCCAAACGGGGATGTGTGGGTAACTGTGCCATCCGTTCGCCATGAGTCGTCAGCCGATAGCTGTCCCCATTCCCCTCCACCGCATCAAGACGTAACAACAGATCCAAAGCCTGTTGATAAAGCGCTGCTGGCGGCAAGTCTGACCAGCTCAACTCAGCCGGATCATCCACTCCCCAGCGGATCAGTTGCAATACAAGCGGCGTGAGATCAGCCTGGGTGATTTCAGGGGCGGTAAAAGGCGCTAGCTGTGCTTGCTGTGTTTCCGACCAGAGGCGGTAACAGACACCCGGCTCCATACGTCCGGCTCGTCCGGCACGCTGCACGCTGGCAGCGCGGGATAAGCGTCGGGTTTGTAAGCGCGACATACCGGTTGCGGGATCAAAGATCGCTTCGCGACTCAAGCCTGCGTCGACAACGACCCTTACACCTTCAATGGTCAAACTGGTTTCCGCAATCGCCGTCGCCAGGACCACTTTACGCTGGCCTGCGGGTGAGGGTTCAATCGCCTTGCGCTGCTCCTGCAACGTCAGATCGCCGTACAACGGTGTGACGATAACGTGAGACAAGTCAGTCCGGGAGGTGAGTTTTTCGGTCAGCAGTTTATACGTTCGGTTGATCTCTCGCTGTCCTGGCAAAAACACTAAAACACTGCCCTCATCACTGATCAGCGCATCCATCACGGTGGCAGCCGCCACCGGTTCGATCGCCCGATCTAAGCCCGCCGCATCCCCATAATGTACCGTGACCGGATAGGCGCGCCCTTCACTACGTAAAATCGGCGCATCATCCAGCAGTTCCGCTACCGCTGCGCCATCCAGCGTCGCGGACATCACCAGCAGTTTCAGCGGTTCATCTTCTCGAAATAGCATCCGCCCCTGCAGCGTCAACGCCAATGCCAGATCCGCGTCCAAACTGCGCTCGTGGAACTCATCGAAGATCACCAACCCGATACCCTCAAGACTGGGATCACTCTGCAACATGCGTGTCAGAATCCCTTCGGTGACCACTTCAATACGAGTGTTACGACTGACTTTGGTATCCAGGCGTACCCTATACCCGACCGTTTCGCCTGCCTTTTCACCCAGCAGCGAAGCCATCCGCTCCGCCGCAGCCCGTGCCGCCAAACGGCGCGGCTCCAACATAATGATCTTCTGCCCGGACAACCAGGCTTCGTCCAGCAAAGCCAAAGGCACACCGGTTGTTTTACCCGCGCCCGGCGGCGCTTCTAACACCAGCTGATGATGCTCACAGAGCAAAGATTTCAGTTCTGGCAGGACGGTATAGATTGGTAGATCAGACATGTCAGTGGTGGGGTTCCGGTCATTGACGTACAGGATCTCTATTGTGCCATCTCCCCTGCCAAGCTTTAACCACGGTATCCCCCCGGCAAAGCATTTTTTATCTTTTTGCTATAAGACAAGAAGCCTATAAAAGAGGCTCAATTCAGCCTCAACCTGCACACTGAATAATGGTACGATCTGACAACAATTTTTGGACATGGAAGACAGATCGTGAGCAAGCTGAAGCTTCTGGTAGCACCTGCCGATACGGCCAACAACTCTGAACGCTGGTACGAATTTGTTGTTTACCTCAGCCGTACGCTGGATCAACCGGTAGGGCTGGATACGGCGTTTGATATGGCGGATTTCCGTAGCCGGATGCATCAGGCAGATATCGCTTTTGCACCACCTACCGAAGCTGTGCTGCTCAACAACAAAGCGGCTTACATCCCAATCTGTCGTCCCGAAAACCAACCCGAAGAGGTTGTGTTTGCAGCCCATGCGGATAATAGCTCGGCGTCTCTAAAAGGTTATCAGGGCGCAGAGGTCATCACATGCGGTAACACCGTCGCCACCCGGCTGGGCATGAGCCTACTGGCAAAGAAAGGGGTGAAACCTGACACCCTCACCAGCAAGAACGGCTGGATGCATGTATTAAAGGCTTTGCAGGGCAACACCGAAGCCTATGCATTCTTTAGCAAGAGCTTTTACGATGAGCTAAATCCACTCTCAAAGGGCAATCTGGCATTGCTGGGCAGCAGTAAGCTGAACCGTGTATTCGCCCAAATGATGGTGAAACCTCAACACCGAGAGCTCGCCGACCGCTTGTCGATGACACTGCTGTCGATGAAAGAAAGCGAAAAGGGCCTTCAGGTGCTGGAAAAGCTGGGGATCAGTGCCTGGATTGAAAGTACATCGGATGATGTGCAGATCATGGGACAGTTGTTACGCGTGAGCTAACTCTTCTGGCTAAAAGCACCAGCCAGTTCGGATAAACACCGCGACTCACAACGTTGCAACTGGAAATCTAGTGAGTTACTTAGGCCTGCTGGATACTGCACAAAGAGACTCTATGTTGGGAATCGTTTCACTCGTCCCAACCTACAGTTTATTCAATTACTAAAAAGCCCCGACACACGTTCAGGGCTTTTTAGTTTCATGCTAAGTACACTGTGTTACTCGATCACGCAATCCACAAAATCGTCTTTGCTGATCTCGTTATCTTTCACTTCATAGAAACTCAGCGTTGTAGGTAGGGATGAGCGTAGCGATTCCCAACAATCGTCTCGCTCAACGGTTGTGATTAAACGCGTCCAACCGGTTTCTTCAGCCCATCAGGGCTATAGAAGAAATGCGAGTAGCCTCCAACATATGAAGCCTTCAAATACTAAAAAGCCCCGACACAGGTTCGGGGCTTTTTAGTTTCA
>JAGSHA010000414.1 GCA_023954795.1 Oceanospirillaceae bacterium
CATCTTCCAATGAGTTAGACACGGAGTGCACCAGAGACTGGGTTTTCTGCTCCATCTCTTGCTCAATCAATGCGCTGGTAAACAAACGCGCGGCGTTGAGGGGCTGCAACAGATCGTGACTGACCGCCGCAAGGAACTTGGTTTTCGACAGATTGGCCCGCTCCGCTTCCTGACTGGCTTCGCGCAGACGGGATTCAATCAGAGAGCGTTCGTTAATCTCCTGACGTAGCTGCTGGTTCAGGTGGGTCAGTTCGGAGGTACGCTCTTTAACTCGCTGCTCCATCATCTGATAGGCCTGACGCAGCTCTTCGCCGGTGCGGATACGCTCGGTAATATCGCGGATCATCACGAAGCAACCCAGCGGTTTCTCATCCGCATCGAGGTTGGGCACATAGGATTTCAGCAGGATACGTTCTTCCCCAGTCAGATTGGGTTCACTCATCTCAAAGGTGACACACTCACCGGTCATCGCCTGCTGGAAATAGGGCGTCAGCGTTCTCATCTGTTCCGCATCATGCACTTTGGTGATCAGCTCACCGTTCAGAGCCCCACGCGCTTGCCCATACCATTCGTCATACACTTTGTTGGTAAACTGATAGCGTCCATCCTGCCCCACGTAACAGATCATCGCTGGGACATTATCCGTAATCAGGCGAATCCACTGCTCACTTTCGCGTAACGTTTCAGCATATTGGTGACGTTCGGTGATGTCGGTGTAGGTGTTCACAAAACCACCGGATGGCATCGGATGGGTGCGCACCTCAATCACTTTCCCGTTGTGCTCACGCTGCTCAGATGCCACCACTTCACCCTGCTGCGCGGCCGATAATGCATGCTGCAGAATATTCTTATGCGACACCATCAGAGCGGCATACGGCGGACGTTCTTCAGCGGTCGATTCTTCCACGCCGGTCAGCTCCAGGAAGCGATCATTCCAAACCTCCAGCACACCTTCATGATTCACCAGTGCCACACCCTGCGATAAGTTATCCACGGTCGCCTGTAGCAGTTTGCTCTTCTGCTCCAGTGCCCGCTCACGGATCGCTGTTTCACGGGCTTTCAGCTCAGAGATATCGGTATAGAGCACTACCAAACCGCCATCCATCGTGCTGCGCTGGCTCATCTGGAACCACTTACCGTTGCTCAGGCGGAACACTTTGCTGGAGCTGCTATTTTCACTGAATGTCTCTGCGATCAGGCCCGACTCGTGGCCCAGATCCCAGATATCCTGAATGGTAATCCCCGTCTGAATTTCGACACGAACATCGTTCCAGATATCGCTAAATTTGTTGTTAAACAACACCACCCGTCGCTCGGCATCAAACAGGACAAAAGCATCGGAGATACTGTCGATGGCATCGATCAAACGTTGATGGGAAATGGCGGCTTGCTGGTTGGCGTCTTGCAGTTTGCGGTTGGTGGCTTTCAGATCAGAAAGCGCGGCATTCAGAGCTTCAGTCCGTTCTCGTACCTGCTCGGCCAGTACCACGGAATGTTCAAAGGCTGCGTAAGGGTTCGCCACCTGAGAGCTACCGGATTCAACCCGCTCAATCAGCACATTGTTGATCCGTTTAAGTTTGGCGTTCTCCTGCTCCAGCTCTGCCAGCCGTTGCTGCAACTGATCCGCCGTTTTTTCCTGTTGCTGAGCCTGCTTCAAAGATTCATTCATGGCCGTCACCCTGCGGGCACTGACCAATCGCCACACCAGTAAAGGTTTGGTTTACATGCATCCCGGCATTTTGTTCGCCGTAGGTGTTAAAACCGACCACCTTATTACGCCTCAGGATCTCGGATACTTCATCACGAATACCCGACAGCTCAATCTCAAGGCGGCGCAGGAAGCAGTCACAACCGATGATGATTTGTGGCTCTCCGACCACCTCCTTGATCCCGGCCAGCTCTTTCTCAAGATTAGGGATAATCGGCCCAGGCTCCATCACCGTCATGACGATGCCTTTCTCAACCGCGCAGTAGAATGTCAGGCTCAGGTCATCGTTGACCTGCTGGATAGAGCGGACAAAGTATTCATCACCCAGTTTCACCGCGATGGGGTTGAGCGCAAACACTTCGTGGTTGAGGTCTTCCAGCGTGAGCCCAATCGCACGGGCATACTCCAGCGCAGCGGGTTCAGCGTTTAACTCCAATACACAACGTCCATCCGGGTCAGCGGCCGTAACTACCAGTTTCTCGCTGCTATTGAGCATATGGTGGGTACTGAATACTTCAAAGTCACAACCCGTGTTAAACAGCAGGACGACTGCCGCTTCGGTATGGAATTTACCGTCAAAGAAGACATGGGTGTTTGTCAGATGGATATCATCACCGGCAGAACCGCCAAAGCTTGGGATACTGCCCAGCGCTGCGTTCAAAGACACCAGTACCATCTCTTCCTGAATGGAGAGACCGTCAAACAGGGTTAGCGCAAAGCTGTTCCCTTTGATCGGCGCGACTTCTTTCTTACGACACTCGCTGATCAGGTCGTCGACCATCGATTGCGCATCGGTAAGACTGA
Source organism: Oceanospirillaceae bacterium (assembly GCA_023954795.1). Lineage (GTDB taxonomy): Bacteria > Pseudomonadota > Gammaproteobacteria > Pseudomonadales > Balneatricaceae > Pontibacterium. Next base: position 2,513 of record JAGSHA010000414.1, read on the forward strand.
CGTTATCCAGTTTATGAACACCCGCCGCAGCCACCGCAAAACGCCCGGCCCGAAAACCTATCGCGGTGATACAGCCCTGACCGTAACCTTGCGGCGTAATCTCTCCGGCAGTGGTGCAACCCGCCATTCGAATGCTGCCAAACTCCCTGTTCAGGGCAGACGCAAGCTGCTCCAGATCATATTCGGCAGAGCAGAAAAAGAGGACGAACTCCAGTTCATCATGCAGCAATTGCTGTCGGAGTTCTGAGGCAGCCTGATCGGGGGACCGACTGAACGAAGCTGCAGTAAAAACGGATGTAGAGCGCATCGCCTGATACCACCGGGATTTGGCCTGAATACAACTATTGTAGGGTGCAGCCAAAATGACCTGAATACTACTTGTGACCTGAAAATGGGTTTTCCCCTACTCGCCAAAAATATGACAACCTGTTGATTCAGAAAGATTTACCCATATTCGCCCATAAAAAAACCAGTACTTAAGTACTGGTTTTTATTCAACGGCCTTTCAGATATCCCGTCGCGCTAAGCAGCTGTTCTACGCCTGCAACAGATGCGTCAGCAACGCCCGTAACTTGCCCGGCTTCACCGGTTTATTCAGCACCGGCAACCCCAACTCCCGGAACAGTTGTCGGCACTCGTCGCTGCGATCCGCGGTGATCACCATCGCCGGAATCTCAATGCCCAACATATCACGTACGTAACCGATGGCATCCGTACCTGTTTTGTCATCATCCAGATGATAGTCAGCCATCATCACTTCCGGCACGATGCCCGTGCGTTCGATCTGTTGTAACGCATCCAGCTCATCGG
>JAGSHA010000044.1 GCA_023954795.1 Oceanospirillaceae bacterium
CGCAGGCGTGGGAAGTCGCTCAGGCTATGGGTTTGCGTAAACGCGGCAGCATTCTGCTGTAACCATTCCAACAACGTATGGTTGGCCTGATCTACCACGGGGTTGACAGCCCAGAGGGTGTCATCGAGGTCGAACGTTATACATTTAATCATCTTTTTTATGGGCCCGTGGATGTGATTTTTCATACACATCCATCAAATGCTGAAAGTCTAAATGAGTATAGATCTGGGTGGTCGAGATGTCAGAATGACCCAACAACTCCTGCACCGCCCTCAAGTCACCACTGGATTCCAGCATATGACTGGCAAAACTATGCCTTAATCGATGCGGGTACACTTGTCCTTCCACGCCAAGACGTTTGCCCCAATACTCCATACGCTGTTCGACACTGCGCACGCTGATACGGTTGCCCCGGTTGCTGACAAACAGCGCCGCTTGCGTGTAAGGCGTGATCTGATCCCGGTATTTAAGCCAGCGATCAATCGCGGTCAGCGCTTTGCCGCCAATGGGTAACATCCGGCTTTTCTGGCCTTTACCGGTTACCACCAACGAAGCATCGTGAAAATCCAGATCGCTCAGGTCCAGACTGACCAGTTCAGAGACACGTAACCCTGACGAATAGATCAGTTCCATCATCGCTTTGTCACGTGCCGACAAGGGATCGTTTACCGGAATATCCAGCAAGCCGCTGATCTGATCCACATCCAGTGTTTGCGGTAATTTACGGGGAGATTTAGGCGCTTGAACGCCGAGTGCAGGATTTTGTTCGACCCACTGCTCTCGGGCGAGGAATTTGTAGAATGTGCGCGCAGCCGATAAGGCTCGCTGGATACTGGAACCCGACAGGCCTTTGCGATGCTGGCGCGCTGCAAACTGGCGCACGTGATTCGCATCCAGTGCGCTCCAGGCATCAATATGGCTCTCGGCCATAAAGGCTTGCAGCGCGTCCAGGTCACGCTGGTAATTTTTCAGGGTATGCGCGGAGAGCTGTCGCTCTGTGGCCAGATAACGGAAAAACTCATCCAGCCAGTGGCTTTCTGCGTTTGTCATCCGTGCTCTCCTGCGTGTGGATTGTATTTACTGATCGAGCTGGTGCAGCACGCGAGACAACACGCGACTCAACACTTCGCCGACATAACTCAGAAACACCGTTCCCTGACCACTGTGGAAGTAGCCCGCTTCGAAGCTACCAATCGCCAGCAAACCCAGCGATTCACCTTTAACCAGTGGCACCACCGCCGCAGACTGCACGCGGATCGCCATCTCATCAAAGATAAACGCATTCTGTTCCCGGCTCAGTTGCCCACAGCTCGGCAGGTTACTGTCTACCAACGGGGTGATCGGACCGAGCTGACGCGGATCCACGACCCTTAGATCATTGGTCACCAGTTCCTGCTGACTAAATAGCAGCAATGCCGTGGTGTCGCCGTGAAAGTCATCACACAGACTTTCCTGAATCGCGATGGCAATCTCGTCCAGTGTCATGCAATCCAATAAGGACAGCACCATACGTTTGGTTTTATCGAACTGCAGATCGTTATAACGCGCCGCTTCGATCAGATCAGACAGATGCTCATTGAGCTGTTGATTCTTTTCACGCAGCAAAGAGGTCTGTCGCTCCACCAGCGAAATTGCCCGACCACTTTCGTGAGGGACGTTCAATTTCGCCAGCAGACCAGTATGCTGGCTGAAGAAATCAGGGTTATGCGCCAGAAACTCGGCTACATCGGCTTCGCTGACTGAATTACTCATCTCTACTGCAGCCTCTTCACTCATAGAAAGATCTGTCCTTCAAATACGGTCGTCGCAGGTCCGGTCATGATCACCGGCGCATCACCACCGGTCCAGCTGATCTCCAGCTCGCCCCCGGTCAGCTGCGCTTTAACCGTGCTATCCAGCAACCCACGCTGAATACCCGCCACAACAGCGGCACATGCACCGGTGCCACAGGCTTTGGTTTCACCCGCGCCACGTTCGTAAACACGTAAGCGAATTTCGCTGCGAGAAACAATCTGCATAAAGCCAATATTCGCTTTCTGTGGGAAGCGTGCGTGCGGCTCCAGTTGAGGCCCGAGGACTTCAACCGGCGCGGTATCGACATCATCCACCACCAACACACCGTGCGGATTCCCCATCGAGACCGCAGAGATCTCGTAGGTTTCGCCATCCACCTCAATAGGATAGGTTGCCGCAGCCGTATCGGCTTCAAACGGCACATCCGCAGGATTCAGACGCGGCGCCCCCATATCCACTTCAACCTGACGGTCTTCACGAATTTTAAGCACCGCACGGCCGTTGGCCGTTTCCACCGCAATCTCATCTTTGCCCGTCAGACGTTTATCACGCACAAACTTAGCAAAACAACGTGCTCCGTTGCCGCAGTTCTCGACTTCGGAACCATCCGAGTTGTATATACGGTAGCGGAAATCCACATCCGGCGTTGTCGGCGGCTCAACAATCAGCAGCTGATCAAACCCTACACCGAAATTACGATCACCCAGTTTGCGGACGATATTCGGGTTGAGTTTGATGCGCTGAGTCACCAGATCCAACACCACAAAGTCATTTCCCAGACCGTGCATTTTGGTAAAACGCACCAACATGACAGCCTCCTTAACGATGATCGCGCGGGATCAGTTTTTCACCGTGCATCAGGTCTGCAATCGATTCACGCTTACGGATCTGATGGAACTGATTGTCATCAACCATCACCTCAGCCGCACGCGGACGCGTATTGTAGTTGGAGGCCATTGTGAAACCGTAGGCACCCGCAGAACATACCGCCAGCAGATCACCGGCTTCGATATTCAACTCGCGATCCTTACCCAGAAAATCACCGGTTTCGCATACAGGGCCCACCAGGTCCCAAGATTTGATTTCACCGTCTTCACGTACAGAAACCGGGATAATTTCCTGATATGCGCTGTACAAAGACGGGCGGATCAGGTCATTCATCGCGGCATCAATGATGGCGAAGTTTTTGTTGCCGGTCGGTTTAAGAAACTCAACTTCCGTCACCAGAATACCGGCATTGGCCGCAATGGAACGTCCCGGCTCAAAGATCAGGCCCAGCTTGCGATCACCCAGACGTTCCAGGATTGCTGCAATGTATTCCTGCGGCTGCGGCGGCTGTTCGTCGGTGTAACACACACCCAAACCACCACCCAGATCCAGATGACGGATATGAATCCCTTCTTCTGCCAGACGATCCACCTGCACCAACAGGCGATCCAGAGCATCCAGAAACGGATCAATTTCGGTCAGCTGGCTGCCGATATGGCAGTCCATACCGATCACATTGAGGTTTTCCAGCGCACTCGCCGCTTTGTAAATACGCACGGCTTCGTCGATATCGACACCGAACTTGTTCTCTTTCAGACCGGTGGAAATATACGGGTGAGTGCCCGCATCAACATCAGGATTTACACGCAGGGAGATCGGCGCAACTTTGCCCATCTCTGCAGCCACAGCGTTAATACGGCCCAGTTCAGCTTCAGACTCAACGTTAAAGCAGTGAATACCCACTTCCAGCGCGCGAGCGATCTCTTCAGGCTTTTTACCGACACCCGAAAAGACGATTTTGTCAGCAGAACCGCCCGCTTTCAGCGCACGCTCAAGCTCGCCCAAAGAGACGATATCAAAGCCTGCACCCATGCGGGCCAAAACGTTCAATACACCGATATTCGAGTTTGCCTTTACGGCATAACATACCAATGCATCACGCCCGACCAACGCTTCAGCGTAGCTCTGGTAAGCACGCTCCAGCGCATCACGGGAATAGATATAAACCGGAGTTCCCAGTTCTTCGGCAATACGGGCGACCGGCACTTCTTCGCAGTGCAGGCGGCCATTACGGTATTCAAAGCTGTCCATCTACTGTCTCGTTATTTCTGCTGTGTCTGTTGTGAACCTTCTTCTGGCAAATACAGTGGGCCTTTCTGCCCGCAACCTGCCAGTAACATCACGCTTACGAAGAATGCAAATCCAATCTTTTTCACGGTCATTTCCACAGCCAGCTCAGCTTCCTGTTCAAAAACAGGCAAAATTTGCCTGAAAACAGGGAGCCAGGGTTAGTTAATCGGTCGATTATACCCTTCAGCGGGAATGATGAGTACAGCCGGGAAGTCGGATATACTGCGCCATCAAATATCTGGATAACCTGTGGAGCCACCCAGTGACCGAAAGCGAATTTAATGACAAGGTTGATGCCACTCTGGAAATCATCGAAGAGATGCTGGATGAGGCGGAAACTGATCTGGATTATGTAACCACCGGCGGTGTATTAACCGTGATCTGCGAAAATCGCAGCCAGATCATCTTTACCCGTCAGGCACCGGTAAAGCAGCTGTGGCTGGCAACTAAGAGCGGCGGCTTCCACTTCGATTTTGACGCAGCCTTAAACACCTGGGTACGCGATAGCGATCAGACACCAATTTCAGGCTTCTTGCAGCAGACGTTCAAAGAGCAGGCGGGCGAAGACTTTAACTTCGATCTTTAAGGCACACAGACTCGACTTGTTGGTAAAGTCGTTCTAATGCACCCTGATTCTCCTGCACAAAGGCAGCGGCCGCTGAGCCCAGTTGCGCTGCCTTTTGCGGATCTTTCAATACACTCAGGCATTGCTGTTCCAGCGCAGCATCTGAATCCACCTGAAGCAGACCACCCGCCTGCGTTAACGCTTCGCAGATCACGGCAAAGTTAAACACGTGCTCCCCCATGATCACAGGCTTCGCGAGTGCGGCCGGTTCCAGTGGATTATGCCCGCCACGTTCAATCAAACTGCCGCCGACAAAGGCCAGATCCGCCGTGGCGTACAACATCAGCAGATCACCCATCGTATCGCCCAGATACACCTGAGTATCAGCAGAGGGTTGAGCCTCACTGCGCCGACAGACATTCAGGCCACGTTCTTTAGCCAGCTGATTCACCGCTTCAAAACGTTCCGGGTGACGCGGCACTAACACCAACAGCAGATCAGGTATCTTTTTCTGCAGCTTAGTCAGCAGGTCCAGTAATTTTGTTTCCTCTCCATCATGGGTACTTCCGGCAACCAGTACCGGACGCTCACTCCCCCACTGACGTTTAAGTACTTCAGCGTCTCTTCGTGCCTGATCCGGCACGGAGATATCGAATTTCACACTGCCCGTCACCACCAGATTCTGATTGGGCAAACCCAACGAAACAAAGCGAGCACCATCGGTCTGATTCTGAGCCACCACTAGCGACAGATTGTTCAGCATCGGGCGCGTCAGGGCGGAAAATTTGGCGTACCCCTTGGCAGACCGGGCAGACAGACGTGCATTGGCCAACAATACCGGGACTTTTCGCTGCTTACAGGCCGCGACCATGTTGGGCCAGAGCTCGGTTTCCACCACAATCAATGCACGCGGTTTGATCCGTTTAAGGAAACGCGTTAACGCATGTGGCAGGTCGTAGGGACAGTAGAGATGTTGAACCTGCTCCGGAAACAGGGAACGGACCCGTTCTGCACCGGTAGGTGTCATTGTGGTAATCAAGATCGGCAGATCCGGCTCGCGTTCCAGCAATAATGTCACGAGCGGGGCAATGGCGACGGTTTCACCCACCGACACAGCATGAATCCAGAGTGGCCGATCATCACGGGCAGGGACATCACCAAAGCGTTCCGCAACCCGTTCACCATAGGCTGGCGCCTGTCTGGACCGCTTTTTCAGCCGCAATAACACCAACGGCAGCGCCAGATACCAAACCAGTGAATAGAACCAACGTGCCATCAATATGAATCCCCGTTGTAGTCTCTATTCGCCAGCACGCTGATACTGTAAAGCGTGCAGTTGCGCGTAGATACCGTTCTGAGCCAGCAGCTCATCATGACTGCCCACCTCAGCAATAACACCCTGATCCAACACCACAATGCGGTCCACATCTTCAATCGTGGACAGACGGTGAGCGATAACAAAGGTCGTGCGGCCACGCATCACATTGTGCATGGCATCCTGAATATGACGTTCGGATTCCGAATCCAGCGCAGAGGTTGCCTCATCCAGAATCAGAATCGGCGCATCTTTCAACAATGCCCGGGCAATCGCGACGCGCTGACGTTGTCCACCCGACAAACTGATGCCGTCCGAACCAATCACCGTATCCAGACCCGCAGGCAGCTTATCCGTAAACTCGACCACATGAGCCGCTTCTGCCGCCCGACGAATTTGCTCATCAGAGCATTCGGCAAGCGCACCGTAAGCGATATTTTCAGCGATCGTGCCATCAAACAGCACCACACTCTGGTTCACGATCGAGATCTGTTTGCGCAGAGATTCCAAGCTGTACTCATGTAAAGGAGCATCGTCGATCAGGATCTTACCTTGTGTCGGCTCATTGAACCTTGGCAGGAGGCTCACCAGCGTCGATTTACCACTACCAGACCGCCCCACAAACGCGATGGATTCACCCACTTTGACCTGCAGATTAATCTGCTTCAGTACAGACTCATCCCGCCCGGCATAAGAAAAATCCACATCGATTAGAGAGATACCGCGATCAACCGATTGCAGCGTTTCGGCTCCACTGTCCTTCTCTTTTTCATGATCCAGAATCGCAAACAAGCTTTCCGCCGCAGCCACACCCTTCTGAACAATACTGTTCACTTCTGTCAGCTGGCGTAGCGGCTTGGCAATCATGCCGGCGGCGGTAATGAAGGAGATAAACTGCCCCGCTGTCATCGATTCCATCAAGGATGGGTGCATTGCCACATACACCAGAAACGCCAGTGCTGAGGCGACAATCAACTGCACCAGTGGCGTGCTCACCGCATCGGTCACGATCAGCTTCATAAACTGGCGTCGGTTGTTTTCACTGGCCTGTCTAAAACGCTCTTTCTCTTTAGGCGCTGCGCCAAAGACCCGCACCACATCGATCCCCTGAAAAACCTCAGTCGCAACGTGGGCCACATCCCCAACACTCTGTTGAATATGGGTACTGATCTTCTTAAAACGTTTTGCGGCAAGGCTGACCACCCAGGCAATCAACGGCATGATCACCAGAAAGATCAGGGTCAGACGCCAGTTGAGATAGAGCAGATAACCAAACAAGCCGATGACCGTAAGCCCTTCACGCAACAACAGGCGCAGAGCAATCGTCACCGAATCCGTCACCTGCTCCACGTTATAGGTAAAGCGGGCCAGCAGCTGGCCTGAAGACTTACTCTGGAAAAAACTGCTCGGTAACAGCAGCATATGATTGAACAGATCGATCCGCAGTTTGTTGACGACGTGTCGTGCAGCATACGCAATACTGTACAGGCCTAAGAAGCTGCCGATACCACGCACAAAGAACAAGCCCACGACGGCAACAGCTAGCCAGGTACGCTGGTCCAGATCGCCTTCACTGACGCTATCAACCACATACTCCAGCCACTTGGCGAAACCCGCTTGTGTGGCGGCATACAGTCCGAAGCCAATAACACTGACAACAAAGGCAAACCAATAAACTTTTACATAGCTCAGCAGGCGGAGATATACACGCCAGGAGGATTCGGATGCGGGGTTCTGAGGGTCAGACATAGGTCACATATGTATATAAATTCAGACGCGAGTATAACGCTATTCACACCGTGCTTTACAGCACTTCCCATTGTCCCTGCCACGGGCGAACGAGTACAATGGTCTGACTCAAACAGCATAAGCACTGATCCGATACTGATGCCATTCTTATCACCGCGCTTCTGGCCGACATGGCTGGGACTGATGGCTTTACGCCTTATCTCCCTGTTGCCCATGGCGGCACAATACACTCTTGGCCGTTTTCTAGGCAAAATGCTATACCGCCTGATCAGCAAACGCCGTCATATTGTTGAGGTTAACCTCAAGCTCTGCTTCCCTGAAAAGTCGGAAGAGGAGCGGAAACAGATGGCGGTTGAGGTCTTCGAAAACAACGCCATCGGCATGTTTGAGACCTCAATGGCATGGTGGTCTTCGCCCGACCGATTTAAAGATAAAGTGATCATTGAGGGTCTGGAGCATATTGAAAAAGCCCAGCAGGAAGGACATGGCATTTTGCTCACCGGCGCGCATTATTCCACGCTGGATCTGGGCGGTTTTCTTCTGGGCCAGAAATTAAACTTCAGTACGGTTTACCGACCCCATAACAACCCCCTGTTTGACCGTTTTATCTGCCAGGGTCGTTCACGCTTTGTCGAACAGATGCTCGACAACGAAAACAGCCGTGCAATCGTGAAGCAGTTGCGGCAGGGCAACGTGGTCTGGTTCGCACCGGATCAGGATATGGGGCCAAAACAGTCGATATTCGTCCGCTTCTTCGGTATACCTGCGGCAACAGTACCCGCGACAGCCAAACTGGCCCGACTTGGGAAAGCAAAAGTGATGATCTTTGGCCAACACCGGCTGCCCAATGGCGAAGGGTACAAATTGACTATCTCACCCGCGTTAGACCCTTTTCCAACTTCAGATGAAGCCGCCGATACCAACTTGGTCAATCAGGGACTGGAACAGGCTATCCGTCAATTTCCCACCCAGTATATGTGGGTGCACCGGCGTTTTAAGACCCAGCCCGATGCCGAGAAGAGTCATCTGTACGCAAAACACTAATTCTTATTGGCTCCGATGCCCTCGGCCCTGACCGCGGCAAACAGCAGTGCTGCAAGAAACCAGAATAAGCTCGCCCAATAGGATGAGTACATGGAGAGATGGGTATTCAGCGGCATCAATAATGTTGCGATACCCACGGCATACAGGAAACTGAAACGGTGTGTATGGGCGGTAAGCACCTTCAGCAGATAGAGCATGATAAGCACCGCGCCCAGTAGGCCGGTTACACCAACCACACCCATCTCCGCCATCATCTCCAGTACAATCTGGTGGGGATGATAAGCACCCATCTTCTGCTCTTCACCATGGATGAACATATCATCCGCTTTAGCATAATCGGCATAGGCGTATCGGAACCCCCGTACGCCAACCCCATTGATCCAATTATCGGAAAACATATCAACCGACGTCTGCCATATGCTGATCCGGCCCGACGAAGCCGTGTCCAAAGAACTGCCATTGAACGCAGCCAGTGAAGCCGAAACCTTCTGCCGCACCGACGGTGTTTGAGAACCTACTGCACCGACAAGCAGTAGCACAGCCAAGGCACCTGCCAGATATTTTCGGTTCGGCCGATACCCTGCAAACCAAAGCACCGCCAGCGCAAAAAACACAAACCAGGCCAGTGCCAGCCAAGCCATACGTGTGCCACTGATAAAGACAACAAACAACATTAAAACCGAAAAGGAGACACTCCAAAGGAGCTGTTTTTTGCTCACCATGGTGGCGAGCGCGACACCCAGAAAGGCCACCAGCGCGTATCCAAGACGCTTATTGTCACCGTAAATACCGGTGATATAGAGAGATGATCCGCTGCTCAGGCCAAAGATATCGCGTCCCACTAGCAACTCAACAATACCGTCCAACGCCCAGAAGGCCAGTATGGCCGCCACGGCCATCGACAACAGACGATGAGTTGCCAGCGTATCTAACCGGTGGATGATAAAGATACCCGCCAAATAAAACCGCAACATGCCTAAGGTCGACGATAGCCCTTTTTCAACGTTGACAGCATCAGGCAACGAGGCCAGTGCGGGGAGCCAGAAACAGAGGAACAACAGAGAGAATAAGCGAAAGCCAAGATTGGAAAAAAGCTCCCGCCGACAGCTCACAACGTCTTTTAAGCCAAACAGCGCCATCACCAAGAGCGGTACTTCAGGCAATCGCCCGATAGGCTGTAGCGCCACAACAAGGACCACCAACCAAAGAGGCCATTGTTCAACCAAACTCTTCCGTAACCCTAATTTCTCCACAGACGCCATCATCCCAAGTCAGTTCTCTATATCTCTAGTTCAATCAGGGCCCGAGGGGGCTAATCCTTGATACTGGTTGCTTAGCGGGCGAATTATCTGGTAAAACTCCCCACCTTACAAATTGCCTGATGCGGTCACATATCTAAACTTAAGCATACGACTTATACTCAGATACTCTTTCGTTTCGGATATCTCGAAGCGATCGTTATAAACAGACTCTTGATACGATGCCTTCTATTCTTCGCTTACTCGCCATTGGAGACTGCAACAGCAGTGGAAAAACGCCTGACGCCAATGTGCCAGAAGAGCTCGTAAAGCGTCTGGAAGCCGACGGAATCCGCTGTTCCCTGCAAAATTTGGGTGCCGCAATGAACTCTTCCAGAGAGGGACTCGCCAAAGCCAAGGCTCACTCTTCACCAGCGGATATTCTTCTGCTGAGTTTCGGTTTAGTGGATGCCTGGGTAACCAGTATCCCGATGTTCTATATCAGCTACTACCCGGACAACAAGTTGAAACGCCGCACGCGGAAGATTCTTAAATCACTCAAGAAACGTCTGCGACATCCACGTTTAACCCGTTGGATACCGACCGGAGCGGTCGTACGAAAAAAGGAGTTTCAAGAAAATTTAGAACAAACGATTCAGGTGCTGCGACAGAGAAACCCACAGTTAAAAGTGGTTATCTGGGGAGCGGCACCCACCGACGACGACAAGCGCAACCGGCTACTCAACGAGTACAACGACATCCTTAAGACGGTGGCCAAGGCCGACAACGGCCTATACCTGGACACAACGCAGAGCATTGCCGCATCACCCCGTGATGAGATGTTCGACGATGCGGTCCACCTGTCAAAACCGGCCTGTGAGCACGTCGCACTGGCGCTAGAGCCACTCATCAAACAACAGATAGATCACACGCCCAGCTAGCTTATTAGGACGGGCCGCGCTTTTGCTCATCCCGCGCTAGCAGTTCCAACTCATACAATTTCGCTTCTTTCAAAAACGCATAAAACGCGTTGATCATACTGCCAATAAAACCACGGCGACCGTTGTAGCAGTTGCGGCGCAAGAAGTAGGATTTAAGGAAGGTCACCGGCATCACCAACAGCAGTTTCGGCAAACTGCTGCGCTTACCTTTCTCAAACTTATCCATCGCTTTGCCCGATGAGTATCGATTGACCTTATCGACCTTTACTTCAACGGATACCTCACCGTAGTGATTAATGGCACCGTCCAGCTCGACAATATTGCCCTTTACCACCGGGCTTTCGTGGAAGCGCTCTTTTCCGTACGCCCCCTGACTTTGACGGAATAAGCGGATATGACGATTTTGCTTGGTTTTATGATGGACCGCTTCACCGATAAAGTGCTCCTGGATCGGGATATTGGCGCCAGACACATCAGACTGTTCTGCCACCTCAATGATCTGTGCACGTAACGTATCAGTCAGCTCTTCATCTGCATCCAGATTGAGCACCCAGTCATGCTTGCAGAGGCTTTTGGCGTACTCTTTCTGCTCCGCCATGCCGGTCCAGTCACGCGCAAACAGGCGATCGGTGTACTTACCTGCAAGCTCCATTGTACGGTCGGTACTGCCGCTATCCACCACCACAATATCGTCAAAATCACGCACGCTATCCAGCACACGCTCAATATTATGTTCTTCGTTTTTGACTACCAGATATACGCTGATCATACGCGGTAACGACCCCGGGTTATGGCTAGATGGAACTGAAGCGCGTTGGTACTTCCCAACACAGAGATACGTTTGATCCGAAAAGGATCAGAGATCTGTTCGATCCCCTTTTTCACCGTGACAGCACTGCGCATACCCACCTGCTGGACTTGTTCAACATTGCTGTCGTTATAACGTCCGAACGGGTACGCAAACGCATGACAGGTCTCACCGGTCAGTGCTTCGACCACCACTTTGGATTGGCTAATTTCTTCCGCCGCCGTCTCCGGTTCGGCTTTATCGAGATTAACGTGGTGCATGGTATGGGCCCCGAACTCGATCAAGCCGGAATCTCGCATCTCGTGGATTTGTGATTGATCCAGACGCTCAATGCCGTCTATCTCTGGGGCCAGGTAGATCGTTGCTTTTGCCTGATATTTTTTCAGCAACGGAAACATCTGCGTGTAGTTATCGCGAAAGCCATCGTCAAAGGTCAGCACAACGTTTTTCCCGTCTGGCTGAGTATCCAGCAACTCCGTAATCGTACAGAACTGATACCCCTGCTGTTTCAGGTATTGCAGCTGTTTTTCAAACGTCGCCGGGTGAACCACCAAGTCCGGCGAAATACCCTCTGCGGATTCGTTAATACTGTGATACATCAGGACCCTTGGACAGGATGTATCCACACGGGGACGCCACCAGTTGTAATGCGCTGAAACATAGAGCGATACAAGCAATAACGCGATAACAGCAATGACGATTAACATTTAGCGACGGCTCTCCTGTCCGGCAATATGTGATCGATAGTATTCAACATACTCCGCGGCCACCGTTGGCATCTCAAATCGGCGCGCCTGATCTTCAGCAAAGGAGCGATACTGACCGGACAAGGCCGTGTACTCCGCTACAACCTGAGCAAGTTTATCACTCAACTGCGTATCCTTGATCAGCAGTTCATCCTGCAGAAGCTCCGGTGCGGCCCCTACCTCAGTAGAGATAAACAGATTTGCATAAAACAGCGCCTCCACCATCACCAGACTGAAGCCCTCACTGCGCGACGCGATAACCACCAGATGTTTCTGCGTCATCCTTTGCGCCACATCCGATTGCTGTCCCAGCAACCGCACCCGGCTTTTAACCCCTAACTCATCAATTAACGCTTCCAACTCCGCACGCTGGGGCCCTTCACCCACGATATCCAGTGAGCAGTCGATCTCAGAATCAGCCACTTCCCGGATTAACCAGTCAAAGCGTTTGATGGGATCAAGTCGCCCCACCGCCAGAATGGAAAATTTGCCGTCGGGTATCACTGGTTGCAGTGCAGGATCACGCTGCACCCCGTTATAAATCACTGTGGCGGGATGAGTGATCGAGTCGGCCACCATACCGGATACCGCCGTAACATTGGCTAACCGATTGAAAATTTTACCTTTGCGCGAATTGTGTTTCGTTGCGACCTGCGTCAGAGCAATCAGTCTGGACACGCGCAGGATGATTTTAGACGCTTTGGCCCCATTGGAATGCACAATATCCGGCTGTTCATCAGCAACAATCCTGCGCAATTGCAGATACAGGCGCGGGTCGTACCATTCCTCACTGCTCGTGAGCTCATGTACCTTAACCCGATCGGACAACCGCTTGAGCCATATACTGCCCTTAAACGCGGCAACGACCACGTCAACATGCTGTAAGGCCAGTGTATTACTGAGATCCGCCACCACTTTCTCAGCACCGCCGTCCAGACTGGACGCGATAAACATCAGCACCTTCACGGACACAGTTCCTCGTACACGGATAAGGTTTTATCCAGCATGGTGGTTTTTAGAAACTCCGGGTTACCTTTCGGGCGCACACCTGATGCCAATACTTCGGATACCGTCTGCACCAGTTGAGGCACATCTTTCATCGGTGTTTTCCCTTGTGGATAAAGTGCGCTCAGGATCTCACCCACCCCTCCGTGGTCATACCCCACCACCGGGATGCCCTGACCAATCGCCTCAGCGACGGTACGACCAAAGGATTCGGGTTTGGTCGACAATGAAAGCACCAGGTCAGACACCGAGTAGATATCGCGAATATCAGACCGGGCACCGGTAAAGGTAACGTGCTCACCCAAGCCTTCATCTTTCACACGCTGATAGAGTTCCTGCGCATAGGCTTTACGTTTTGCATCTTCGCCACCCACGATCAGCGCATGCACTGGCACTCCTTGAGATAACAGGGCTTTGATCATATCGATCATATCGTTGTGACCCTTGAGACGGGTCAGACGTCCGGCCAGTGTGATGACTTTTTTGCCCACCAGCTGAGGAAAATCCTGTTGCCACTGCGCCAACCATTCGGCAGACGCCTGATAACCCAACGGAAATTCCTGTGGATC
>JAGSHA010000306.1 GCA_023954795.1 Oceanospirillaceae bacterium
GCTTAATCGGCTCAGGATCTTTGTGATAGCGATGGATGCTGCCGCCGACAACCTCTGAAGCTCTAAAGCCGGGGATATATTTAGCAATCTCTGATTCTACGTTCGTTAAAACCGCTTTTGCCTGCTGATTGATGAAAATAATATTTTCATCAACATCCGCAATCATAATATTGATTGGAGAATGCTCGATAATGTCTGACAACACATTTAGATCATCGATGATTCCGGCCATCTTCTGAGTACCTCATCTACGCAGCACGCTATCATTTGAGCTGCGGTGTTATTATTCCTGGCCCGTCCATCCCTGGGGATGCAACCCTTCAGGCCCTTTTGTTCTTTTCTTCCGCTGAATTAAGCGCTGGCGTCTTTAATCAGTGACAGCTCATCGGAATTGAGCAAGTTATCAATATCAATCACGATCATTAACTTCTCATCAACTGTCGCCAAGCCTTTTATAAATTCTGAACGCAGCTTTCCGCCCAAGTCTGGAGCGGGTTTCAAATCATCGGGCTTAACGTTGTAAACATCGGATACCGCGTCAACTACAACACCCATTAAGCGCTCGCGTTCCTCACTGAATACACTCAACACGATCACGACGGTCATCGGGCCGTATTCCAGCGGAGGCAAACCAAAACGCTCCCGAAGATCGATAATCGGGACAATCGCACCGCGCAGGTTCATCACGCCTTTGATGTAGTCAGGAGTATTAGGAATTGGCGTGGTTTTACTCCACCCCTTGATCTCCTGCACCCGCAGAATATCCACACCGTACTCTTCCTGCGCGATGATGAAGGTAAGGTACTGATCCTCACCCACAGAAACACCCATACCGAAATTATTTTCTTCTGCGTTCTGCATAGAGCTGCTCATTGACGCTCTCCTGCTTTAATCAAAGCCATTATCCTGCCCCTTAGGTGCCGCTATTACTGGAAAGACGAACAATCGCACCCGCATCAAGAATCAATGACACAGTGCCATCCCCCAATATGGTGGCGCCGGAAATCCCTGTTACCGGCTTAAAATTAGTTTCCAGACTTTTAATAAATGCTTGTTGCTGCCCCAACAGGTCGTCGACCTGCAGGCCTATTTTCTTACCATCGCCCTCAACCACTACCAGCAAATCATGCTCTGCTCCCGTGTGATTAAGGCGCTTAATACTAAATAACTCGTTCAACTTCACGACAGGAATATATTCGTCGCGTAAATGGTAAAGCTCCGTCTGGCCGGCCACTGTTTTCATATGTTCAGGCTGTATCTGCAAAGACTCAACAATGGAGATCAGCGGCACAATGAACGTTTCATTCCCCACGGTTACCAACTGGCCATCAAGGATAGCCAACGTCAACGGCAGACGAATCGTAAAACGGGTACCTTTGCCCTGCTCAGATTCCAGCTCTATATGACCACCCAGGTCACGAATATTTCGGCGTACGACATCCATACCCACACCGCGCCCGGACAGGTCACTCACTTGTGCGGCCGTCGAGAAACCCGGTTCAAAGATCAACTCAAGCGCCTTATCTTCAGGCACCTGCTCATCAGCTCCAATCAAACCTTTCTCACGCGCCTTGGCGATAATTACGTCACGATCCAGACCCTTACCATCATCAATGACCTCAATGACGATATTTCCACCCTGATGATAGGCATTTAGTTCGATGGTGCCGGTTTCGTCTTTACCCGCAGTTATGCGGTCCTGAGGCATCTCTATGCCATGGTCAAACGAGTTGCGCACCAAATGCACGAGCGGATCACCGATCTTCTCCATGACCGTTTTATCCAACTCAGTTTGCTCACCGGTGGTTACCAGACGTACTTTTTTATCAAACTTTGTGGCGAGGTCACGAATCATGCGAGGGAATCGGCTGAAGGCAAAACTGATCGGCAACATGCGAATACTCATCACCGCATCCTGCAATTCACGCGAGTTTCGCTCAAGCTGAGCCAAACCGTCCCGCAGATGTTCAATCTCCTGCAAACCGGAATCTTCCAGCTTCTCACCTAACTGCGCCAGCATCGCCTGCGTAATGACTAACTCACCGGCCATGTTGATTAACGCATCAATCTTCTGCGTGCTAACGCGAATGGACCCGCCGTTGTCGTTCGCCTTCCGATCTGCTGCCCGGGCACCCGCTTTCGATTTAGGTTTCGCCGCCGGCTTTATCTCTGGCTTAGCAGCGGGCGCTTCAGCGACGGCTGGTGTTTCAGATACCGGGGCCGCAACACTGTCTGCGGGGGCGTCCACTATCGGTGCTTCTATTTCAATTTCAGGCAAGATTTGATCAACTGGCAAGGAGTCGCTGTCTGAGGCGGGATCGATTGTGTCAGATACCTGTTCACCGGTATCAAAAGCCACAGAGTCTTTTCTATCACTCACTGCATCCTCTGCTGGCGGCGATATCTTCTCTGACAAGAGATCATTCTCGTTCTCCGCAGCCGGCATTCCGGGTTCTACAGACACACCAAAGTCTTCCGCCGTCATCTCTGGTTCTAATGCGCCGCCAGAAGATTCACCCAGTACGGTTTCACGCAAATAGCTGACAGCGTCTTGCCCGCTTTGCTCTTTACGGGCAGCTTCCTGCTCAGCGATGATGGCTCTCAACTGATTCGCATGAGCCTCCTGCAGCGGCTCGATGATTAGCTCACACTGACTCGCCACAGGTGAGAACACCTCGCGGACAGCATCTGAACTAACATCAGTCACGACGTTGATATCCCACGCCATATAACACTGCTCGGGATTAATGCGCGCCAAACCCGGCAGCACATTGATATCTGATTTGGCGTCTACACCACCAAGCTTTGCCAACTGACGAATAAAATCAAGAGGGTCAAAACCATTCAGAAACAGATCATGATCAGGAACAAACTGCACAGCCCAACCCGGCGTTACAAAGTCTCCAGGCGGCGCTAACAGAGCCTCCATAGAGCTATCTTCTTCGGGTGCAGGCGAAGGGGCGCCCAAGTCCAGCAGATCTAATAACGGATCGTCTGAAGGGATTTCTGCGACTTCTGAAGGCACATCAGGGAACGGCTCATCTAACGCCGTTTCTATTTGCACCTCAGGTTTCGGTATCTCAGGCTCTGTTACAATGACTGGCTCTGGCTGTTGCGCAGCCAATACTGGCTCACGATTTTCCAAGGTCGCTGTCAATCGCTCAACCAAAGAGGCAATTAAAACAGCGTCATTATCAACGCCCTCTTTAATGGCTGCGAACATACCACGAAGCGCATCCACACACTCCAGTAGCAAGCCGATGACTGGCATATCGATCTTGCGCTGACCTTCGCGGACTTCGTCCAGCAAGGTCTCCATAAGATGAGTAAAGCCCGCAACCTCATCCAGACCCAACATCCCGCTGCCACCCTTAATAGAATGCGCACCGCGGAAGATGGTATTAATCAGTTCAGAATCGTCACCGCCGTTATCGAGATCGAGCAACGACGTCTCCATATCAGAGAGCGCTTCCAGGCTGTCTTCCATCAAAACATCAAGAAATTCGCTAGTATCAATACTCATAGCTTTTGCTCTCGTTCAAACAGATATATCACACACATATCAATCACAACCCAATCACAGCAGACCAAGCTGCTCTTTCAGCCCAAGCAAAGACACCGCATCCGAAAAAGTTGCGGAACATCCTGTCCAGATGGTTTTTTTGTCACTTTGATTCTGGGCGATAACAAAAGCAGTGAGCGCTTGCAGACTGGCCGTATCAATAGCCGTTACATTTGATGCATTGAGAGAAACATCAGACTGGGACGCAGCAAGCTCCGTCAGTTGGCGATGGAGACCTCTGACACTTACCACAGTACAGCTTTCAGGCAGGTTAAATTCACGCATAGAGAAACCCGATAAGTCCTTGTCTAAGAGACATCCTTAGCAATCTTCCCTATATCATCGGCCCACGCAGTTAAAGCTTTAGAACTTTTATTCCCTTAAGAAACAAAGAAATGACATTCACGCGGTGATGATGGAACTCAGTATTTATCGGGTTTATAAAGACAAATCAGTAGTGCTTATAACATCTTATAGTGTGAGGAAATCCAACCACACACAGACGCCATATCTGTGAAACCACTTCGATACTTAATCAGGTGCTGAGCAACCTCAATAGATACACGTTCAGCGCCTGCACGCGCCTCTGCATCCTCAATGGATTCAAGATCCGCGACATGAGACAGACCAATAGTTCGGCGAATCATTTCAGTGCCTGCGTAACCTAAGGAATCGGCCAATATCTCAGTCATAAACCAGTCAGCATACTCAGATTGAGTCAGTGTCGGCTCACGCCCCTGCTCCTTAATCAACGCAGCAAACTGGACCTCGAAAGTAGCCCATAGAGTATTGATCGTCTCCA
>JAGSHA010000317.1 GCA_023954795.1 Oceanospirillaceae bacterium
ATCATGATCGCGATCAACGATAAACCGATCCGCGATCGCCGGACATCCATGGATCAGATCGCCAAATATAAACCGGGTGATGAGATTAGCATTGATGTCATTCGAAACGACCAACAACTGTCTCTGACTGTAAAAATCTTTGAACGACCACGCAGCCGCAGCTGATATGGCATCGAAAAATTCAGACAATAAAAAAGGCTCCCTCAGGGAGCCTTTTTTATTTATCGATCACCCCGTAGCGATCAATCTTTCTTGATACGGTATTCAGCAGAACGGGCGTGAGCTGTCAGGCTTTCTCCGCGCGCCAATACAGACGCCACCTTACCCATCTCTGAAGCACCCTCTGCTGAGAACATAATCAGTGATGAGCGCTTCTGGAAATCGTATACACCCAGTGGCGAAGAAAAGCGTGCTGTACCGGATGTTGGCAGGACATGGTTTGGTCCTGCACAGTAATCACCCAGCGCTTCTGCGGTATAACGTCCCATGAAAATGGCTCCCGCATGGCGTACCAGCGGTAACAATGCTTCAGGTTCTTCAACCGACAACTCGAGATGCTCCGGCGCAATGCGATTGGTCACATCCATCGCTTCGTCCATATCCTGCACCTTAATCAGCGCAGCACGATCACGCAACGACACATCGATAATCGCTTTACGCTCCATCGTTGGTAGCAACTTATTGATACTCGCTTCGACTGCATCAATAAACTCGGCGTCAGGAGAGACTAGAATCGGCTGGGCATCTTCATCATGTTCAGCCTGTGAGAACAGATCCATGGCGACCCAATCCGGATCGGTCTTACCATCACAGACAACAAGAATTTCAGATGGCCCCGCGATCATATCGATACCAACAGCACCAAATACTGCACGCTTAGCTGTAGCAACAAAGATATTGCCAGGACCGACGATCTTATCCACTTTCGGCACAGTTTCAGTGCCGTAGGCCAGAGCAGCAACCGCCTGCGCTCCCCCCACACAGAAGACACGATCAACACCTGCCAGCGCAGCCGCCGCCAGCACCAGTTCGTTCACAGCGCCATCCGGCGTTGGCACGACCATAATAATTTCGGCCACACCCGCAACTTTTGCCGGCATTGCGTTCATTAGGACTGACGATGGGTAGGATGCCTTACCACCAGGCACATACAAGCCAACACGATCCATCGGGGTCACTTTCTGGCCCAGCATAGTGCCGTCAGCTTCGGTGTACTGCCAAGACTCACCTTTCTGACGCTCGTGATAACCACGCACACGCTCAGCGGCTGTTTCCAACGCCTGGCGCTGCTCAGCCGGCAGATTGTCGAGGGCATTATGCAAACGCTCCTGACTCATCTCCAGCTCAGCCATAGATTCAACCTGCAGACGATCAAAGCGGTTGGTATATTCAACCACTGCCGCATCACCGTCGGCTTTCACACGCCCCAGAATCTCATCAACAATCTGATTGACCTTACCATCAGATACGGATTCCCAAGCCAAAAGACGATCTAGCTCAGCCGCAAAGTCATCCTGCTGAGAGTCCAGACGGGTAATACTCAGGTCACTCATACAGATGCCTCCGCCTCTCGGGCATCGATAGCGGCCGCCAGCTTATCCAAAATCGGCTGAATCTGTTTGTGTTTCATTTTCATGGATGCCTGTCCGACAACCAGACGGGAACTGATATCATCATCAATTGATTCCATCGGTTCCAGACCGTTAGCGCGCAGTGTATTGCCCGTATCAACAATATCTACAATACGATCAGCCAAGCCCATAATAGGTGCCAGCTCCATCGCGCCGTACAATTTGATGATATCAACCTGCACACCCTGCTTAGCAAAGTAATCACGGGTGATATTGACGAACTTGGACGCCACTTTCATACGACCTTCAACCGCAGGCGCACCCTTCATACCGGCAACCATCAGCCTGCAGCGGGCAATCTTCAGGTCCAACGGCTCATACAAGCCTTTAGCACCATGCTCAAGCAACACATCTTTACCGGCGATCCCCATATCCGCACCACCATACTCAACATACGTTGGCACGTCGGTCGCACGAATCACCACAAACTTGATATGTTCATGGTTCGTATCAAAGATAAGCTTACGGCTACTGAAGATATCCTCAGCCGGAACAATATCAGCCGCTGCCAATAATGGCAGGGTCTCTTTGAGGATACGCCCTTTGGACAGCGCGATGGTCAGTTGCTGCTTCATGCTACTCTCAATACCTGTATTTAACCTGGCACACGCTTAATACGCGCACCCAATAACTGCAATTTCTCTTCAATACACTCGTAACCACGATCGATGTGATAAATACGATCGATCACCGTGTCACCGTCACTCACCAACGCTGCTATCACCAGACTGGCTGATGCACGCAGATCAGTTGCCATAACAGGCGCAGCCTGCAGCACCTCAATCCCTTCAGTCACTGCGGTATTACCGTCGATGGAGATCTTTGCACCCATGCGGATCATCTCCTGCATGTGCATAAAGCGATTTTCAAACACGGTTTCCTTGATACGACTCACCCCTTCAGCGACCACATTCATCGCAGCAAACTGTGCCTGCATGTCCGTTGGAAAGGCAGGGTAAGGGGCTGTTGTGATATTCACGGCTTTAGGGCGCTTACCGTGCATGTCCAACGCGATCCAGTCATCGCCGGAGGTGATTTCTGCACCCGCTTCAGTCAACTTCTGCAACACAGCATCCAGCGTGGTCGGATCGGTGTTTTTAACCTTAACACTGCCACCCGTTGCAGCCGCTGCAGCCAGGAACGTACCCGTTTCAATACGGTCCGGTAACACGTCGTAACAACAGCTATGAAGGCTTTCAACGCCGTTCACAACAATAGTATCAGTTCCCGCGCCCTGAATATCAGCACCCATGGCGTTCAGGCAGTTTGCCAGATCAACCACTTCAGGTTCGCGCGCGACATTCTCCAGTATTGACTGACCTTCTGCCAACGCAGCAGCCATCAGAATATTCTCGGTGCCTGTCACAGATATCACATCGAAGAATATTCGGGCGCCCTTCAAGCGGCCATTGCTTTTAGCACGAATGTATCCGGCTTCAACCAATACCTCAGCGCCCATCGCCCGCAGACCGTGAATATGCATATCCACAGGACGAGAACCAATTGCACAACCGCCTGGTAGCGAGACTTCAGCCTCACCAAAATGCGCCAACAGCGGCCCCAGTACCAGAATGGAAGCACGCATGGTTTTAACCAACTCATACGGTGCAACCGTTTCTGTCAGCGTGCCGGCGTTGATTTCAACGCGCATCTTTTCATCCATCACCAGATCGACACCCATTCGGCGTAGCAATTCAAGCATGGTGGTGATGTCGTGCAAATGAGGAAGATTGCCAATCTTAATCGGCTCTTTCGATAGCAGAGTCGCAGCTATAATAGGCAGGGCAGAGTTTTTCGCACCGGAGATTTTCACCTCGCCGTGCAACGGCGTGCCGCCTGAAATAATCAGTTTATCCATTGACTTACCTGAAGCTCATTGGAAGGTTATTTTTGCAGCGCGTCCCACTGCTCGGGAGTGTAGGCCTTGATGGTTAATGCGTGGATTGTGCCGTCAGCGATGTATTCATTCAGACATCCGTAAACCAACTGCTGTTTCTTTACCGGACGCAGGCCTTCGAACAGCCCCCCGACAACAGTCACCTGAAAATCACACCCTTCACCGGCAGTATATGCGGTACAGCCTTCGAGTTTAGACTCGATGATCTGTTTGACGTCTTCAGCTTGCATTTCATACTCCCACTGGCGAACTATGCAACGTGTTCAAATAAACGCGAAATCATACCGGATTGAAACAAAAAAGGCGATCTGTCAGATCGCCTTCTAATGTGTGTTCAATTAGCTGAAGCATTGCTCCAGCCCTACCAATCCGGCAATGGACTGCATCTCGGATGGGACATTAACGGGTTTCAACGTCAGCCCTAATGACTCAGCACGGCGCATTGAGCACAGCCACAATGACAAGGCTGAACTATCAACCTGGCTCACGCCAGAAAAATCAATCGAAACCTCACCAGACATCTCACCAAGCAACTGATCGACTTTTTCACGAATGGCAGTGATATCCGAAAACTTCAATACACCGGATAACTGCAATGCCATGTCGCCAGTACGCTCGACTTTCCACTCAGCCATTGCTGGCGCCTTTATCCGGATCGATCTGCTCTTTCCACATAGCAACGGTGCGCGACACATTACCACGAGACTTCTGCGCCAAATCTGCAAACTGATTTTTGAAGGTCAG
>JAGSHA010000136.1 GCA_023954795.1 Oceanospirillaceae bacterium
AAGTTTGGTTAAAGCAGATTCACTTTAGTGGCTGCTGTTATATAACTATGCTGAACAACGTACCGATCTCTTTCTTTTATCCGACGCCTCAACGGACGCCACCATGAAAAAACTGCTGCAAAAACCCATTATTCTGCTGATTGTGTTGGCGCTGGGCGTTGGCCTGACCGTAATGATGGTCAAAAACAAACCCGCTGTGCAGCACAATAGTACCGCGATGGCGCCGCGGACGGTGGATGTGATTCGTGTGCAGTCGCTGCCGTTTCGTAACCGGGTCAGTGCGTAT
Source organism: Oceanospirillaceae bacterium (assembly GCA_023954795.1). Taxonomy (GTDB): domain Bacteria; phylum Pseudomonadota; class Gammaproteobacteria; order Pseudomonadales; family Balneatricaceae; genus Pontibacterium. The sequence goes on from JAGSHA010000136.1 coordinate 287, forward strand.
GGCAATGTGGAACCGGCGATCTCTCTGCAAGGCAAGGCCGAACTGAACGGTAAGATCACCTATCTGCACCCGGATCTGCGGCAGGGTAACAGTATTGCTGCCGGGACGGTGGTTGTGCGGATCGATGCGGACGATTTCTTAGTCTCTCTGAAGCAGAGTGAAGCGGATCTGAAGAGTAATGAATCAACGCTGCGCCAGTTGCAAGAGGAACAGAAAACCACCGGCCGTGCGCTGAAATTGGCGAAGGATAACCTGCGGGTCGGTGAAAAAGAGCTGGCGCGTATACAGGATATCTGGAAAAAACGGCTGATCGCACGTTCGACGCTGGATGCTGAGGAGCAGAAAGTGATCCAGTTGCGTCAGTCCGTGAGTGATCTGCAGGGCCAGCTGAACACCTATGCCAGCCGTTTGTCATCGGAAGCGGCGAAAATCAGTCGCGCCCGTGAACAGGTGAAAGGTCAGAAAACCACCTTGGGCCGTACCGAGATCTTGATGCCGTTTGATGCCCGGGTGGGCGAGGTACCGGTTGAAACGGGAGAGTTTGTCACGGCGGGTACGGTGCTGTTTGAAGCACTGAATCTGGATGGGGTTGAGATCAACGCACAGGTGCCGGTGCGGCAGATGCGTGGTTTAGTGCAGCCGTTGCAAAATCGTCAGCTGGATCTGACGGTGGATAACTTAGCCAGCGCGCTGGACGCGTTGCAATTAAAAGCACGCGTCACGCTGGTGGGCGATCAGGCCAATGCTCAATGGGACGCGGAGGTACTACGTTTCACGGAGTCAATCGATCCACAACGTCGTACCTTGGGTATTGTCGTGGCTGTGGATAAACCCTATGCCAAAGTGATTCCGGGTAAGCGTCCACCGCTGTTGAAAGGGATGTTTACACAAGTGGAGATCTCCACGCCGGCGAATGATGCGCTGGTGATTCCTTATAAGGCCTTGCATCAGGGGCGGGTCTATCTGGTGGATGCCGATGGCAAGCTGGAAATACGGCCGGTTGACGTTCTGCTGTTGCAGGGCGAGATGGCGGTGATCGACAAAGGCCTGAGCGCGGGTGACCAGCTGATCGTCAATGACCTGATTCCGGTCATCCCCGGTATGCCTCTGACGGCACGTATCGATAGTGTATTGGAAACCGATTTGCGCAGTGCTGCCAGCGGTGTGGTGGCCAGCCAGCCGGGAGTCGTTGCCGAATGATTCGTTACTTCGCAGCGCATCCTACCGCCGCCAACATTTTGATGATGGTGATTCTGTTGCTGGGTGCCGTGGCTTTACCCACGTTAAACAAAGAGACCTTTCCCGAAGTTAAGCAAAATAAGGTGCAGGTATCCGTACCTTATCCCGGCGCGAGCCCGTCTGAAGTCGAGGAGGGGATCTGCAATCGCCTTGAAGATGCCACCGATGGTATCAGCTTTCTGGATGAACAGGCCTGCGAGGCGCGTGACGGGCAAGGTACGCTGACGCTGGAAATGCAGGAATCCGGCGACATCAAACAGTTCCTTGATGATGTGAACGCGGCGGTTGATGGCATTACCGAGTTTCCCAGCAACGTAGAGAACGCGGTTGTTAAAGAGCTGGGACGTACCGAAGCGGTGTTAAGTGTGGCGATTACCGCTGAGCTGACGCAACCGGAACTCAAAGCGCTGGCGGAGTATTACCGCAACCGGTTGCTGGCGTTACCCCAAGTACCGATTGTGACTGTTACCGGTTTTTCCGATCACGAACTCAGTGTGTTGCTGAAGCCTGATGTACTGCGCCAGTACAATCTCAGTGTGCAGGACGTTGCTGACTTGATCAGCGCACAGGCACTGGATCTGCCCGCAGGGGTGCTGGATGCCCGTGCCGGTTCTTATCAGGTGCGCTTTGAAAACGAGCGTCGCACGATCCGTGAACTGCAGGACCTGATTATCCTCAACAGCGAAAAAGGCGGTCAGGTGCGTCTCGGGGATATCGCCAGTATTGAAGATAACTTTGCAGACGAAGAGAAGCGCACGGAGCTGAACGGCCTGCCTGCGGCATTGATTCAGGTGAGTAAAAATACCACCGACGATACGCTGACCGTGTTCAACGCGGTGAAAACCTTCGTTGAACAGGAAAACGCCCGGTTGCCAGAGGGTACCCAGTTGGTGATCACACAAGATGCGGCATCGATTGTGAAAGATCGCCTTAACCTGTTACTGAGTAATGGCTGGCAAGGCCTGCTGTTGGCCACTTTCGCACTGTTCCTGTTCTTTGTCTGGCGTTACACCTTCTGGGTGGCGATGGGGTTACCGATCTCTTTCCTCGGTGGTCTGGTGGTGATGAGCGCTTTTGGCATCAGCATCAATATGATTTCGATGGTTGCTCTGCTGATGGCGATCGGGATCTTGATGGATGATGCGATCGTGCTTTCTGAGAGCATCGAAAGCGAGTTCCGCAAAGGCAAAGATGCGCTTAATGCTGCGATTGATGGGGTGAAGAAAGTTGCACGGGGTGTGTTCTCCTCGTTTGTCACCTCCGCGATCCTATTTGGCAGCCTGCTGTTTCTGAAAGGGGATATGGGCCAAATACTGGGTGTGTTGCCCGTGGTGTTATTGGCGGTATTAACAGTGAGCCTAGTGGAGGCGTTCCTGATTCTGCCGCATCACCTTAAGCATTCGCTGGAACATCAGAAAAACGATCAAAAATCCCACTGGCGGACGCAATTTGAGACGGGGTTTGATCACCTGCGCGAGCGGGTTGGGCGGTTAGCCGATCTGGCGATCCGCTATCGTTATCTGGTGGTGGGATTGGCGATTGTTGCGTTTGTTTTCTCTATCGGACTGTTGGCCGCAGGTGTGGTGAAGTTTAAGGGTTTCCCGGATATCGAAGGAAACCGATTGGAAGCGCGGGTATTGATGCCTCAAGGCACGCCGTTTGTACGTACCGAAGCCGTTGTCAGTGATTTGCTCAACAGTCTGGATCGCTCTCTGGCGCAGTTGCCGCCGGAATCTGAAGGGACGCTGGTGAAGAATGTACAAGTGTCCTTCAGTCAGAACGCCGATGCTAACGAAGAGGGCGGTCATCTGGCCACCATCAGTCTGGATCTGCTGGATGCGGAAAAACGTCATACGTCGCTGGTGGCGTTAAAACGTTTATGGCGTGAAACGACGCCGGAAGTGGTTGATGCTGTCTCGATTCAGTTTAAAGAACCTCAGTTTGGCCCCGCCGGTCAGGCGATCTCTATCCGTCTTCAGGGCGATGATCTGGAACAGTTGTCCAAGGCGAGCTGGGAGCTGCAACACTGGTTAAATGGCTATGACGGTGTTTCCAATATCATGGATGATCTGCGACCGGGTAAACCGCAGCTCAACGTACGTTTGTTACCCGGTGCACTGGACTCGGGCGTGGATGCGCGCACGGTGTCAAACCAGCTGCGGGCTGCCTATCAGGGGGTGAAGGTCAGCGATATCTATCAGGGGCGCGAAGCCTATGAGGTGACGGTTAAGTTGGACAGCGCACCGGATCAGGCGTTGGCAGACTTTGAAAACCTGACGGTGTTTAACAAATCGGGTATGGATATCCCGCTCACGGCAGTGGCATCGATACACGAAGAGCGCGAGTTCTCCCGCATTCAGCGAATTAACCATCAGCGCACAGTGACCATCTCTGGGGATGTGGATTCTGAAATTGCCAATACCAGTGAGATTATCGGTGATACCCGCACCCGTTTCCTGAGCGAGCTGCAACAACGTTATCCGGAACTCAGCTTCAGCCTGGAAGGCGAAGTGAAAAATAATCAGGAGACCAGTGGTTCAGTCCTGACCGGGTTTGTGATGGGCATCGCAGGTGTATTTCTGTTGCTCAGCCTGCAGTTCCGCAATTACAAAGAGCCGTTGATTGTGCTGATGAATATTCCACTGGCACTGATTGGTGTGATCTGGGGGCATCTACTGATGGGATTGAACCTGAGTCTGCCGAGTATGATTGGCTTTGTGTCGCTGGCCGGTGTGGTGGTCAACGATTCAATCCTGTTGGTGGAGTTCGTGAAAATTCGCTCGAAAGAGGGCTTAAGTCTGCACGATGCCGCCGGTCAGGCGGTACGGGATCGATTCCGGGCTATTTTCCTGACCTCAGTGACAACCGTGGCGGGGATGCTGCCGCTGCTGTCTGAGACCAGCCTGCAGGCGCAGGTGTTAGTGCCGCTGGTGGCCAGTGTGGTCTTTGGCATGATCACCTCAACGTTGCTGCTGTTGCTGGTGTTACCGTCGGCTTACGCGATTATGGAAGACTTTGGCTTTACTGAGATCGACGAATCGGAAACAGATGAAGAGTCCTCTTCCAATCCGCCGGGCGGAGCGGGTGTTACGGTAGTCTGATATGTAGGTGCTTTCTGTGTGAATCAGTTCAGGAACAGGCTGCTGGCCAGATCATTAATCCGTGGTTGCAGCTGTTCCAGGCGGCGATATTCTGCTCGTAGGGTGGCAAACTCGATACCCAGAGTGTCTGTTTCTATCTGCGCCAGTGACTCGGGTGTTGCGGTACCCAATGTTCTGATCAGTTGTTTACTGATACGCAGCAGTTCGGTGCCCTGCCAATGCTGAGCCCGGTATGCCGGGGTATTCTGGTGAGCCAGTACACGGCTCATTGCATCGGGCAGTTGCCATTCATGACAGAGTGCTTCGGCCACGGTGCAGTAGTCAAAGCCGCAGGTCTCAATCAGGGCTTCACTCACGCTTAGCGAATCGTCTTCTGAGCTCATCAGGAGGGCGGCCTGTGTTTCTTGTGGCATGCTGTCCGCGAGCCAGAGCAGTCCCAGGTTGTGTAGCAGTCCCAGGGTGCGCATGGTTTGTGAACAGAGCGGGGGCGGCATCCCATCTTCAGGCGTCAGACCAAACGCAGCTTCTGCGATCAGCATGGAATCCTGCCAGTAGCGCACGGGCTGAAAGGCGGGGCAACGGTGTGGATCAAAGGGCGCAGAGACAACTAATGCGATGCTGGTACTGCGCACCACATTAAAACCTAGTCGGGTGCAGGCATCCATCACCGAGGTGACTTCAACGGATGAACCTGACCAGGCGGAGTTCGCCAGTGCGAGAAGGCGCATACTGATACTTGGAAACTGCTCAATCACGGATGCCAGCTGCTCAAACGGAATATTGTCGTCTGACAGTTGTTTCATCAGTGAGGTTGCCCCCGTTGCGAGCACAGGGATACGAAGCGTCTGGCCGTTCAGGGTCAGGGTGTCAGTCATGCAGTCTAGTGTCCTTCATACCACGGGTCAGGCGGTGGATGTTTCCGGGTAAAGGGATTGATCTGTTGCCGGAAGCTCCAGTGCTGGAACCGGTCTGCAGAAATAGTAGCCTTGTACCAGGTCGCATCCTACACCGTGCAGAATGCGGGCCTGATCCAGTGTTTCAACCCCTTCGGCGATGACTTTGGCACCAAATGCATGTGCGGCACCGACAATCGTGCCCAACAATATAGCTGCTTCTGGTTTGTCTGCCAGTGGCGCGATAAAAGAACGGTCAATTTTGATGGTATCGATATCCAGATCCTGCAACAACGTGAGTGAGGAATACCCGGTCCCGAAATCATCCACTGCCACATGGACACCCATTTGACGCAGCGCAGTGGCATTTGCCTGGCCGGCCTTGGTCTGCAGAATGCGAGTTTCAGTGATCTCAAGTTCGAGATACTTGGGTGGCAATCCTGATGCTTCTAACGCCTGGTTTACGGTGGTTAACAGCTGTTCATCCTCAAAGTGCAGTGGCGAGATGTTAACCGCAATGGTGAAACGCTCCTTGCTGGTCTCATGCCAGCGAACCGTCTGCGCAAGCGCCGTATTGAGTACCCATTCCCCCAGTGCATCAATGATGCGCAGGCGTTCGGCGGTCTCAATAAACTGCTGCGGCATGATCAGGCCTTTTTCTGGATGTCGCCAGCGCACCAGCGCTTCCACACCTTTTAAGGTACCGCTGTTTAAGCAAATTTGCGGCTGATAGTGCAGCTCCAGTTCATTGTTGGTGATGGCCTGACGCAGGTCCTGTTCCAGTTGCAGGCGTTCCATGGCCTCCGCAGTCATATGGGGCTGGTAGCACGCGTAACGATGCTTACCGGCGTTCTTAGCCGAATACATCGCGCTATCTGCGGCTTTCATTAAACTGTTGCTGTCGCTACCGTCATCGGGAAAGTAGGCGATACCGATACTGGCTCTGGGTGTTAGTGTGCGTGTGCCGAGGATGACAGGTTTACTGATCTCGTTGAGTACGCGCTGGGCGGTGCTGGGGGCCGAGTAATTGTCTGACAAGTCATTGATCAGGATGCAAAATTCATCACCGCCAAGGCGTGCGGCAAAGTCGGAGGCGCGCAACTGTTGCTTAAGCCGTGCTGCCACCTCTTGCAATAGCTGATCTCCGGCGTCGTGACCTAAACTGTCGTTTACATCTTTAAAGCCATCCAGATCGATATAAAAGATCGCCAGCTGACTCTGACGGCGTGCTGCCTGACTGACTTCGCGGTTCAGCTGTTCCAAAAAATGGGAGCGGTTGGCCAGATCGGTCAGTGAATCGAAGTAGGCCAGTTTTTGTATCCGTTCTTCGTTTTCCATTTTATGGGTGACATCGCGGGCAACGGCAAAGATCAATTGGTCATCCGGCGATGCGGTTCCCCGCCAGCTTAACCAGCGATAATCACCTTTGTGGGTGCGGTAGCGGTTACGAAAATCGGTGACTTTTTCACCACGTCGCAGGTGCACCATTTCGACGTTTGAGCGTTGTAGATCATCTGGATGGATCAATTCACGCAAAGGCGTTGTTAACAGATACTCCTGTTCGAACTTAAGCGTTTCGCCCCATGCCGGATTGATCTGTTTAAAGTAGCCATCAAAGCCAATGACGCAGAACATATCCACCGACATATCAAAGAAGGCGTTCACTTCACTTTCGGCAAAACGCAGTTTTTCATGGGCCGACTGCCAGCGTAGCAGCAGATCTTCCAGCAGACGGATCGCGCCGATGGCAAGAGTGAGACCCAACAATAGAATCAATATGGGGGCGATATAGCGATCGGTCCAGTGCAGTGGCTCACGACGCTCAGCGATCAATTGCCAGTTTCTGCCCGCAATATCAAAGCTGATCGATGCTCTGTTACTGGTGTTGACCCCGCTGTTCGGCAGCATGCCCTTGGGAAAACTGCTGTACAGAAGATCCATCTTCGTCAAATTTGATTTGTCCGAGCCGGTGTCTTTCCCGGAATCATGAAGGCAAAAGTACAGCTGACTTTGTGTGTCAGCATCAAAAATATGTTGTAAAGCATAGGCGATGGTAAGGCCGACAGGGATAAACCCGATATGGGCATCTCGGCGTTCGCGTGTATTCAGTGTTGGGATACCAGCGGTATACACAGGGCTGAGTAAAAGAACGCCTTTTAAGCCGGACTCTTTGTCCTGTGAGAGCGTTACCGGTGCCGATAGAATCGGCTGCCCGCTGTCGCGCGCCTGTTCTGCGGCAGCCCGGCGAAGTTTATGCGCCCAAAGGTCAAAACCGTAAACGTTGTCATTACCTTGGCGAGGCTCCACCAGTACCGCCGGGAAATACTGGGCCCGCTCTCCCTCGGGTTTGAGCTGAAATGCCGGGTACCCCTGATGCTGACGTTCAGCATCTTTATTCAAGCGGCGCTACAGAATAGGCAGGTCATCAGCAGATATGCGAGGAGCGTATG
>JAGSHA010000052.1 GCA_023954795.1 Oceanospirillaceae bacterium
ACACGTATTTCTCAACTGTTCCCCGCACCAGATAGACAGTACACTCTGTTCTATTGCACTACGCTTAGTGATAAAAAATATCTGGAGGTTGGTAACCATGTTTCGGTTTTCATTGCGGATCGAAATACTGAAAATCGTCTTACTGACTCTGATGCTGTCGAGTTTAAAAATACAGGCGGCGGAAGAATATATCCGTATAGACGACTATGTTAGTCAACATCCTGAACAGCGTAAGGTTATGGACGCTTTTTCCGAGATTGTGCGTGCGCCGGCAGAACCCATTGCGGCAGTACCAGACCGCCCGGTGCGTATCGCGGTGATCTATCCAGGTCTGCAGGCCTCGGACTACTGGCGCAGGAGTTTGATTTCTTTCGAGCAGCGTCTTCGGAATATTCAGCTCCCTTACGAGCTGAAATCTTTTTTATCACGCCCTTCAGTTGATACCGCATTACAAAGTCAGCAGCTTGCAGAAGCCTTAAAATGGCAGCCTGACTATCTGGTCTTTACGCTTGATATCGCGCCGCAGAGCCGAATGATCGAACGCTTGATTGCACGGGGGAAACCCAAGCTCATTCTGCAGAATGTCACTACGCCACTGATACGTTGGCAGGCACATCAGCCCTTCCTCTATGTTGGATTCGATCATGCCCAAGGGACCAAACTGATGTCCGATTGGATGCTTCAGCAGATAAACCACGAAGGCAAATATCTGATGTTGTACTTCTCTCCGGGGTATGTGAGCCAGATGCGTGGTGACACATTTGCCAGAGAAGTTGCGCAGCATTCTGGTGTGACTCAGGTGGCGGCTTATTATACGGATGGTGATCGGGAGAAAGCCTATACGGCTACGCTCAGAACCTTGAAGAAACACCCCGATATACAGATGATTTTCGCCAATTCAACTGACGTTGCGCTTGGTGCGCTTCGCGCTTTACGTGAAAGTGATCGGTTGGACATCCTGTTAAACGGTTGGGGAGGAGGTGACGCGGAGCTCAAGGAGCTGAATCATCAAGGGCTTGATGTCACTGTCATGCGAATTAACGATGACAATGGCATTGCAATGGCGGAAGCCATCAAGCTGGACCAGCAGAAGCAAGGACAGCACGTACCCCAAATATTTTCCGGAGATATAAAACTGCTGAACAAGGATCAGTCACCAGCTGAGCTTGAAAAGCTTAAACAACAAGCATTCCGGCTCAGCGACCTGCCACTAGAGACTCAATAAGTGCAAAAAGTACGTTTTTCTACTGTCATTCTTCTATTAGTGTTTGCTTTGTTGGCAGCGTCATCGGCTATTTTGCTGACACCCGCCTACCTTGGCTCTGAGAAAGCACTTCAGCATGAAATTAAGCTGGCTTACGAACGGGACCAGCGTGCTTTGAACAGCATCATTGAGGCACGCTTTAAGAACATTCAGCATATTAGTCAGGAAGTCATTAAAGCTCGAGAGTTGCGCTGGGCGTTAAACGCGAACGAACCGAAAATGATCTCCCGAGTAATCGATACTTTGCTTGCGGGGGAGAATGGTCAACATATCGATGCCATTGTGATTGAAAATAGTGACGGCGTTCTCACCGTTGGTACCAATAGCAGCCTTCTTGACGTACAACTTCCATTAGAAAAGATCAGCCAGCACTATGCACCTTCGGCAACCTGGAGCAGCGTCAATGTGGAAGGTGATAATGAGTACTACAGCGTATTACGTTTAACCCTGCCGGTGGTTGATGAACGCTTCGGAGAAGTGATCGGAAAAATGCACACCTTTGTGTTGCTGAATGATAACTATTGGATCATTGGTCAGTTGCAGAGTTTGTTTGGTTCACAGGCTATCTCCCTGAGTCTTGGCAGTCATTTATTGGACGAACTGGAAGGTGCAGCGGGGCAGTTGCACAACTTACATGCCGCAGGTGTGATCTCAAAGGGAGTACTGACGACCGAAAACAGCATCTTACGTGAGCATTCGCTACGGATTGGCAGCAGTGAACGTTACAGTGTTCGTACCTTGTTGCCGAACAATGCCTACCTTGCTCTAAGGGATGCCTACATATCGAATCTCTCCTACGCAGCGCTGCTGGTGATGGTGCTCGGTATTGTCACCATGCTGGTCATTCAGTATCTGACCCGTAGCTCGCTCTCCTATCTGACTCAATATGCCGAACAGATCCCTGAAAGTGGTTCGCCGCAGCCATTTAGAGGCGGACGTTTCAACGAATTTATCCGTGTGGGCAATGCGGTTGAGAAAATGTTGCTGCGGATTCGTGATCGTGACAAACACTTGTCCAGCATTATCGACCATTCACCGGGCCTTATATTCATCAAGGATATGGATCAGCGCTACCAATTGGTCAATACGCGCCTGGCGGAACTGTTTAACCTGACGCCCAATCAGATGATCGGCAAGCGTGACCAATGGGTATTGAGCGATGACTTGATGGCGTCAGTGCTGAAATCGGATCAGCAACTGTTAAAAAGTCATCATCCCACCCAGTATGAGATGAAAATTGAAACCAATAAGGGGCTCTGCATCTTTTTGGTGAGCAAGTTTCCGATCTTCTGTGATCAGGGCAAACTCGAATCGATTGGTGGCATTGCGACGGACATAACCGGTATTAAACAAGTAGAGGATCAGTTAAGGCTCGCCCAGCAGGTGTTTGCTGAGACCGGCGAAGCCATCATAGTTCTTGATGAGGAACACGATGTACTGACCTCAAACCGCGCGTTTATGGAGATGAGTGGTGTCAACGAGTGTGATATCACGGCTGCGGCACACACGTTTCTGGCGGCATATCCAGAAATCCTCCATCAATTGGAGCATGACAAACGATGGCAAGGGGAGTGCTCATTAGAGTGCGCTGATAGCAGTGCGTTACCGGTACTCGTATCGGCAACGCTTCTCTCCAGTATTGATGGGGAGAATCGCTATGTGATCCTGTTCAGGGATATCACCAACCTGAAAATTGCTGAGCAAAGGCTTCAGCGTCTGGCCTTGTATGACAATCTGACCGGTTTGCCGAACCGCAGTCTGTTCAATCAGCAATTGGAGAAGGTGCTAAACCGTGACACCCAGCTTATCACCGCGGTGTTGTTCATTGATCTGGATCGTTTCAAGAGTATCAACGATACCTACGGCCATAGTGTGGGTGACCAGTTGCTGCTCCAGGTCGCAGATCGATTACGTACCTGCGTCGATCTGAAGGATTCGGTTTCGCGTTTAGGGGGAGATGAGTTCACGGTAATACTGCGAGATATACCTGATCGCGGTCAGGTTGAGCCTATTGCACGACGCATTACCACGGCGTTGCGTAAACCCTATGATCTGGGGTCTATTCGGTGCTTTACATCTGCGAGTATCGGTGTTGCGATTGCCGGTAAAGACGGTGAAGATGTAGACACATTGACGCGCCATGCCGACCTGGCGATGTACCAGGCCAAAGCTCAGGGGCGCGATATTATCCAGTTCTTTGACCAAGCGATAAACGCGCGCCATCAGCAGCGTCATCAATACGAAGAAGATCTTCGTAAGGCGGTCGATAACAACGAGCTGTTTGTCGTATATCAGCCGCGTTTTGATATTAGCGGCCAGCATATGCGTGGGGCTGAAGCGTTGGTTCGCTGGAGCCATCCGGTGCACGGCGCAGTATCGCCCGCTGAATTTATTCCTATTGCAGAAGCGTCCAATTTGATTGTTCGGCTTGGGCGTTTCGTCTTATTTGAAGCCTGTAAGCAGGCGGCTGCATGGAATGCCGATGGTTATCAGTTAGCGGTCTCGGTGAACCTGTCTCCTCGCCAGCTGCATGAGCGGGATCTGGTTAAGGATATTGGTCGTGCGCTGAGTGACGCGGGCCTGCCTCCACATCTGCTTGAACTGGAAATCACGGAAACCCATGTGATGGAAAATATCGATCAGTTTCTCCCGCTACTGAACGAGATCAGAGAGATGGGCGTTACGCTGGCCGTGGACGACTTTGGTACCGGCTACTCCTCATTGATGTATCTGAAAAAATTGCCGGTCGACATCGTGAAGATTGACCGCTCGTTTATCATGGATGTGCCGGGTGATACCGATGATGAAAATCTGGTACGTGCAATCATTAGTATGTCCCACAGCCTGCGTTTACGCGTTGTAGCAGAAGGTGTTGAAACTGAAGAACAGCAGCAGTTCCTGTGTAACCTGGGTTGCGATCAGCTTCAGGGATTCCTGTTTGGGCGGCCTGATAGTGTCACTCAACTGAAGGCGTTAGCTGATCAGGAAATGGCGACGCCTTAGTGTGATGGATGACAGAGCGACGGATGCGGAATGATGAATGCATCAGACTCGTGGCTATCAGAACAATGTTGATTATCAAGTCATGCTCTTGATGCGGTGTCGTAGATTGCTTTGATTTTTAAGCCAACGCGGGGCTTCTGCCTCAGGTGATTGTTGTGCTGAGTTTCTGCTTGAGCCCCGATTACACGTCGTAACCCGTCGATACTGAAGGTTTTGGGGCCTGAGTATGGGGGCAGGCACAGCTCACTTCTTGATAGATACGTGGGGCCTCATGTTGGTACCGTCCGGAAAAGTGAAAGGGTATCAAGTGTTCGACTGCAGCGTGGCGGCCAATCTCGCCGCATGCGCCGGTGGTTAAGTGCCCGGTAAGTTTGGCCAGAGCTCTATCCGCATTTACAAATGAGGCTTCACAAAAAAGCGTATGGGCACCTTGAGCAAGCGAGATTAAGGAGGCCCGATTGTTTGCTGTGTCGCCCAGATCAGTGGCGTAGACCAGTTTCTTACCCGCACACTTCATCAGTACCTTCTCAGTCAGATCGGATACTGAATAAACGCGGTCATCTATCCGGATGCACGCTTCCTGTTCACCGTTGAGCACGTGCGCTTTGAGTTGCTGTAACCAGGGCCCGGCGGTGAGACCCAGTGCCGACAACTGGTCCTTGCGCACGTTGACCTGGCGTAATGGCTCAAAGGCATACGCCAGTACCGGTGTGTATGGATTGATATTGTCTTTTGCCGTGTGATCTAACGTGACGGCGCGTACACGGAAGAACGGTTCCTGCCAGATAATGTCACTGTTGAGGTCTTGTCTCGGAAACTCTTCACTTAAGGGCGTGCCGGCGGCTATTTGCCAGTGGCGTAGCTGCTGGTCATGCAGTTCATAGATATCAAAGACGGGTGCCTTGTCGCCTATGCGATCCCATAGAATCCCGCTGATCATTCCCGCAATATTGTGTGCCAGTCCCGGCGGACCAAACAATCGACAAGGCGGATAATGGCCGATACGGCAACGCAGTAGCCAGAGAAATCCGCAGATGTGATCAATGTGAGCATGGCTGATAAATACATCAGTCACTTGGTGTGCAGTTCGTGCAGAGATGGGGCCGTGATAACCCAGATCGAACAAGATACAGCGTTTTTGGTGACCCATCTGTAACAACAGAAGGGGATCGCCAAAGACACCGTTTACCATGGTCGCATCCACTGGGCCTACACGCATCATAAGAGGTGGACTCAGCTGTTCCTGCTGTGATTTGGCAAACAGGGCTTCTTTGCCGATGACCGCTACCTGTCGAGGGTGTCGGTTGGCGGGCATCGATGATGAGCGCGCGGGGACTGCGGTATGTAACCCCCGTGCATGGGTATACAAAGCATCCCTCAGCAGCCACTGATCGATAGTTAGGTTTTTATCGTATTGAGGTGCCTGTATGCGCAGTGTATTGCCGCTTAGGCCCAGAATCTGGCCCAGAGTAACGGTTCGTTGTTTGTGCAGGAGGGCCATTTGCCGTCCTTCCCAGGCATCAGATGCATTCAGCGGCGGTGGGGTGCCGAGTATAGTGGTGTCGTTTAACCTGAAGGTGTGTTCAACGGCACGCGTCAGGTGCTGTTGCCACTTCTGAGTGCGGATAGATCTGATGGCGGCTTTTTCAGGCTTGTGGGCGTTGGCATGGGAGGCAATAAGCAATAATCTGACACCGCTGGTGCTCAGTTCACTGGATAACGGGGGAGGTTGACCATCAGGGGTCAGTACCAAGACCAGGTCGGCACACGTAGCGGCAATCAGCGCCGGCAGGAGTTCTGCACCGGCAATACATCGGCTGACGCCGGGTGCGTCGATAATCAGTAGGTCGTTCTCCATCTGGGGTAACCGGGAAAGCAGTGTTCTGACGGCATCAATCAGCGGTAAGCGAAACCGACCGGCATCTAAGCTGCACAGTGCTTCGAAGTCCCGCAGAATCCACAAGTGCCGATTGTCCTTGGAGAGTTCTGGGATCATCAGGCAGAGTGCCCCCGGGATGCCAAAGGCAGGCGAGCCAGGGTCGGCATCCAGTAACGTGACCTGACGTCCGTCAGCCATTAAGTGCTGACTCAGTTGATCTGCCAAAGTGGATTTTCCTGCGCCGGTCTCACCGAAAATCAGCACACGGCGTATATTGGTCAGATGTTCTTTGTTGATCTGTTCGGGAGAATAGGCGGTATAACCCCGATTATGCGCGCGACTCATTGGCCTCGTCCTCTTCAATGCTGATCAGAGGTTCGCTGATCCAGGTGCCGTGGCATTGCGGGCATCTTCCCGGCTTGTGCAGCTTGTTGCTTTGGAACAGAAAGTCACACTTGTTGCAGCATGCCGGCTCTATCAACATCTGGTAAGGCAGGTTGCGTAAGCTTTGTTGTAGATGCTGGAGGCCATCCTCTATGTCCTTAGGATGTTCATCGAGCAACAGGGCCAGTTCCTTTATGCTCATTGGATTATTTAGCAGTATGTTGATCAGCGCTTTTCGGAACATATGTTTCCCCCTGCTAGCCAAAGAGAGATTGCCTACTTGATCCGATCTTGCAGCAGGTATGCATTGCGCACGCTAAGGGACGGATTAACCCGGAGGCCAATGCATCGCGCGGCCACCCAGCAGGTGCAAATGGATATGAAATACTTCCTGTCCGCCGTGTTCGTTGCAGTTCCAGACCAGACGATAACCGTGGCGGGCCAGCCCCAGTTGATCGGCGAGTTGTTTCGCGGTCAGTACCGTATGGCTGATCAACGTGCCATCACTTTCGGTTAAGTCGTTCAAGGTGGCTATGTGTTGGCGTGGAATGATCAGCACATGGCTAGGGGCCTGAGGATTTATATCGCGGAACGCGACCAGTCTGTCGTCCTCATACACGATATCCGATGGGATCTCTTTGGCGACGATTTTGCAGAATAAGCAGTCCATATGATGCCTCACATCATGTGATCTCGTTTTGATTGTTTTGCAGACACTCTAAGCATAGGAGACAACGTCTCTCCGTAGGGGCAGTAAAATCTTTTTGGTCGGCATGCGGGGCTAGATGTTGCTGCGTTGATACGTGTTATATGTGACTGGTTGATTCCGGCCCCAAGGGTTTAAGCGCAATGATCAGTTGCGGTAACAGCAGCAAGGCACCGATCAAAGCGGAAAACATCGCCAGTCCGGTTAGCAGGCCAAAATAGATAGTCGGGGTGAAGTTGGACAGAGAGAGGATGGCAAAGCCCGCGATGATAATCACCGAGGTATAAAACATCGCTTTGCCGATACTGTTATGGCAGCGATACATGGTGGCGCAGTAGTTATGGTCTTTTGGAAACTCCTTCTGAAAGCGGTGGATATAATGAATGGTGTCGTCCACACCAATACCAACGGTTATCGCCGCAATGGTGATGGTCATCATATCAAGCGGAATTCCGGCCCAGCCCATGCCGCCCAGCACGATGCCTGCCGCGAGCAGGTTGGGGGTGACGGCGATAACGGCCAGGTAGAGGGAGCGGAATAACAGGGTAAACATCAGGGTGATGGCCACAAACACGGCACCCAGGGTGGCAATTTGGGAGCCGAACAGGCTCTGCAGCATATTGTTGTAAAGTACCAGCATCCCGGTCTGACTCACTTGGTCAGGCTGATAGCCCATCTCCTTTTGAAGAAAAAGCTCAATCTTGTGCAGTAACTCTCCACGCTTTAATCCCTTGCTGGTTTCCATCACGCGCAACGATATACGGGTTTCCTGACCATCATCTGCGAGATAGGGGGCAATAAGCAGTGTCTTTACGTTCCGTGGCAGGTTCTTGCGTAGCAGGGTCAGCTGGAAATCATCCAGCTCCTCTGAAGTGATGTCTTTGAACACCTGATACAGCGAGTTGAGTGACATCACCTTACCGGTCTCGTCTAGCGATTCGAGAAAACGTTGAATTCGATCTATCTCTTCCAGCCCGGCGCGGCTGAACCAGTAACTACTTTGCTCCGCAGAACGTTCATCGGCAAATGGATTGTCGTCAAAGGGATCATCCGTGAAAGGTTCATCTTCGAAGGGGGAAGCCTCAGGCGTATCAGACACCTGATGGTCAGCGCGATCTTGCGTTGGAGCTCTGAGCAGGATATCCAGCGGGATGGTACCGCCCAGCTCTTGGTCGATTACCAGCATGCCCTGATAGATCTCGGTGGTATCGTGGAAATAGTCGATGAAACGGTTCTCCACCTGTAACCGGGCGATGCCGAAGACACTGGCAATAAACAATACACCGCTGACGATTAATATAGATGTTCCATGGTGATCGGTGATGCGGGCGAAGTGGTGGGTTAACGGTCTGCTTTTGCTGCTGATTTCGCTTTTACCTTTTGGGATGAGCAGCAAGCAGGCAGGCAGCAAACTGAAGGCCATGAGCAGCGCCGCTGCTACGCCGATGGTCATCATCCAGCCGAAGTCGATGACGGGACGGATACCACTGACCACCAGAGAGGCAAAAGCCACGATCGTCGTGATCGTGGTAAAGAAACAGGGTTTAGCCATAAACGTTAAGGTGTTGAGCACTAGCTCGCGCTGACTGCTGTGAGGTTGTGCCTGATGATATTCGCGATAGCGCACCACCAGATGGATGGTGATCGCCAAGGTGATGATAAGCAACAATGCGGTAAAGTTTGAGGAAACCACCGTCAGCTGCCAGTCGATTAAAGCGATGTAACCAAGCATCGCCAGCGCGGTCAGTAAGCAGGTGAGCAAGGGCAGCACCACCCAGCGTAAACGACGGAATATCAGCCCCATCAATGCGATGATGAATAGCATGATCGCGCTGCCGAAGGTGATCAGATCGCTTTTAATAAAGGCGATCATGTCGGCGGCTATCATGGGGACGCCCCCCAGAAATAGGGTGGCATGGTTCCGGTAACGCTCCAGCACGGTACGTACCTGAGAGACTAGCTGCTGCTGACGTTCGTTTGCCTTAATGGAGTAAGCTCGAAATGTCGATTCTGCCTGATCCAGTTCGAGCTTCTCAGCCGCGCTTAACCCTTGGATACGGCGTTTAGCGCGCAGTTGATCACGCTGGTCCAGAAGTTGAAAGAAATGCGTGTCTCGGGCCAGACTCACCTGCAGGACCGTGGTGTTCTCATCGGCACTGGTGAGCAGGTTATTGTAGAGTGGACTGTTGCTGAATTCGCGGCGGGCAAGTGCTATGTCAGTGTCTGGCTGCTCCAGATAATGGATACCTTCAGCGAGATTGTTGAGTTTAACCGGTGGGCTATAGAGCAGTGGCACATCAAGTATGGTACTGACCGACGAGACATGCGGCAGTGCCTTTAATTCATCTCGCAGCAAGGCCAGTTGCGCCAGTACCGTAGGTGAGAACAGTTCACCGTGTGGACGATAGGTAACCACAAGATAGCTTTCCGAGTGGTATCTTTTACCCATCTCCCGATAAAGCTCAAGTGCTTGGTCTCCTTCCAGTACGAGAGAATCTGCCGATGCATCCAGAGTGAGCCGGGGAAGCTGAGATAGCAGCAGTAGCAGGATCAGCGAAATCAGCCCCAGTACCACGAGTGGATAGC
Organism: Oceanospirillaceae bacterium; assembly: GCA_023954795.1. Classification (GTDB taxonomy): domain Bacteria; phylum Pseudomonadota; class Gammaproteobacteria; order Pseudomonadales; family Balneatricaceae; genus Pontibacterium. Next base: position 9,823 of record JAGSHA010000052.1, read on the forward strand.
GAAGCAAGCAAGCAAAGATGGTATAGGTGCGTGATTTCATCGTGCGATCCTGGGCGGAAATCAGCTTTCATCAGGAGGATTAATGGCGGCGATGACAGCATCCACATCTCCGCTTTCGAGGGCTCGGTGGATGGCGCCATTGAGCGTTTTACTGAGCACGACACCATCGACCGACAGATCAAACACCTGCCATTGACCATCGGTTTTTCGTACCGCGAAGTCTAAGGTATGAGCATTTTGTGTGGTGTGAACCTTGAGTCGCACGACGCTGTAGTTGGGCTTATCCCGGCTTTTACCGACCTCGATCATCTGTCCGTTATAGGTGTTCAGTGCAATACGGTAAGTACGGCGCAGCGATTGGATGACGGCCATCTGGGCTTCAGCGGTTTTGTCTGCGGCGATGATATCGTTCCAACGTGGATGAAAGATGCGACGGCTCAGATATTCCTGGTCGATGTGGGGCAGGATGTGCTGATCGATGATCTGATCCAGATACCCGTTATCCCCCAGTCGATTCTGGTCTCGGCCACTTTGCAGGGCCTGCTGAAGCTGGGTTGCGATCTGGCTTATAAACGCGTTGGCGTTGTTATTTGGGTTATCGGCAACCGCATGCCCGATGCCAAGCGTTACGATGATGAAGACAACCAGGCTGCGAAGGTAGAGTTGGTAGTGCAGCATAAACACACCCCTCCCTGAGTCCGGGGGTATCCCAGATCACACTCTCATACTAGGTCATCAACCCTGAACGGCAAGCTTTCAGTACGCATGCTGTTTGCTAGGCTATAGGCATAGTCATGAGAAATGTCATTTATGTGTGGCCGATACAATGTGATTGATGATCCCTATACCCGAGAGCTGCTAGCGGTTCTCGGAATCCAGAATGCTCTGGATACGCGGTATAACATCGCGCCGACTGAGAATGTGCAAGTCGTCAGTCAGGATGACTCAGGCACTCAGCTGTCGAGTATGCGCTGGTGGTTGGTGCCCGCTTGGGTGAAAGAGCCCGGCACTCAGTATTCGATGTTTAATGCGCGTGCGGAAGGTCTGGCTGAGAGTAGGGCGTTCCGGCATCCTTTTAAACGTCAGCGTTGCATTATTCCTGCCAGTAGCTTCATTGAATGGCGCAGCGAAGAGGGCAAACAGCCCTATGATATTCGGTCAGAGAAAGGCGCTTTGGCGTTTGCCGGTCTCTGGGATTGTTGGGGAACCGGAGCGGAACAGATATATAGCTGTGCCATGATTACCACCGATGCCGCGCCGGAATTCAGACATATTCACCCGCGGATGCCGGTGATGCTGGCGCCGGATATGTTTCAACAGTGGCTGGATCCGGCAATCGACGGTAAAACGCTGATGCCGTTTTTGTTGCCTCAGTTGCCTGCGCCTCTGCAGGTTGTGGCGGTGGATCCGCGCATTAATAATAGCCGCCTTAAAGAAGCACCTGAGCCGATAGCTATGATGAAGATGATTGTCTCCAAATTGACTTGATCACTACAGTAGACAATAAGGCGATATTACTGGCCAATAAGTGCTAGTACATCACCGCGGCTCGCATTGGCCTGGGCTTGGAGTGTAATGGTCACTTCCTGTTGGATGAGCGCGCGGCTTTGTTCAGTAGTGGCCTTGGCCATATCAGCATCGGTGATACGGGAGCGTGATTCAGCGTTGTTGATAGATGAGTCTGTCAGGCTGCGGCTTACACTGTCCAGTTGTCCCTGAATGGCGGCAAAACTGCCGGCGGAATCGTTAAGGAGACTGATGGCGCCATCGATACTGTCGAGTGCATCAGATGAGCTTATGTCGAGCGAAAATAGACCCTGATCTTCGAGGGCGCTTTGTAGATCCGGAGTGTTGATAGTTGTTGAACTGTCACCTGCCTGAATATTGATATCACGTTCTTCATTCAGTAGCGACTGGCCATTGAAGCTAGTTTGTCCAACGGTATCCTGGATTCCCGCGAGCAATTCGTCAGCTTGCTTCTGCAAGGATTGGCGATCGGACTCATTCAACGTGCCGTTTTGAGCTTGGAGCGATATTTCGCGTAGTTGCTGCACTGAATCTGTAATTTGAGAAATGCCTCCCTGTGCTACTTCAGAGAGGGAGCTGCCATCCATGACATTACGTAGACCAGCCGCATTTTCATTTATTTCACGGGTCAGGCCGATGGAAACTTGGATTCCGGCAGGATCATCAGATGCTTGATTGATGCGCTGGCCGCTGGCTATTTGCTGGCTGGCTTCTGCAAGTCGATTATCGCTATGTAGAGAGCTGCTGGATATTGCCAGTGAGTTCAGCTGTAGTTCCATTGCCTTGCGCTCAATATTCATGGATGAGTATTGAGTATACTACGAAAAAAGTATGAGTAAAGATTGTACAGCTGGCTTGGGTCAAATATTGTTTCTTAAGAAAAATGGGGGCGAGAAGGCTTAGTGTGTGAGGAAAGGTCGGGGCTGTATCAGGTATGAGAATCATCAGTAAAGTGATCGAACCATCAACAGGGTACGAAATAACAGGCGCCGTTTTTGCCGAATAATGTCGGATCTATTGGGATACGGAGAGTTAAAAGGGGCGCTAAACTAGGGGCGACCTAGACCTACCAGCCAGGCTGCCAGCAACAGAGGAATGATAAACGCGCAGATCTTGCGTCCTGAGCGCCATATTTCGAGTTGCTCGCGTTCTTTCATCGCAATATGGGAGGCGATCACATGGTGCACTTCAGCCTGAGCCGCTTTGACCGCGTTTTCGATCTTCATGCCCAGATACAGCACCATGGTGTGGCAAACGAGTGTTGCCAGCAGGCTAATTAATAGCAGCCACCCGGCGGGTGCAGAAAAGTTGGCGTAATAAAATTCATACATAAAGCTACCGGTATGAAATTGGGTTTAACCCTATTAATGGGCCATAACCTAAGTATTGCATAGATCACAGATCGCACTTTTTGACTCAAGTGCTTCCGTGTTACATCTCTGAAACCGCCTCATCTCAGATCTGATTTTTTCTGTGTTGTCTTAAGGGAGGGGAATTGCGACTGACAACGCTTGAATGAGTTGAGAAGTGGCTTCTCTCGGATTTACCTGGTCATGCTATAGCCGATGTAAACCATGCAAAGCCCCCACCTTGTAGGGTGAGGGCGTAGTTGAGTTGTTGTCTGTACTGGGTATGATTAGAAATCGAAGAAATCCATATCTTGCATGGTGTTGGACTGACCCGTTACACCGACATCGCTGTCCATATCGAAGCTGTTGTCATCACTCATGCTGG
>JAGSHA010000406.1 GCA_023954795.1 Oceanospirillaceae bacterium
TCGGCGCGTTGAGGTCCAGCGCTGGTAAAACCCTGACGCAGATCGCGTTCAAAGTTAGTCGCCAAAAGCTCATCCAGCGGCTTCTTTAAATCCCAGCCCGGCGAGAATCCCAAGCTTAAACTCTGACCCGGCAACAGCTTCTCAACAATCTGCTCAAACTCCGGTGTCAGTAGTTGTAGATACTCCTGTCGCAGACGGGTGATTTGCTCGGCAAAGCCAACAAATTCATGGTCCCACGCAGCGCGCATCTGATGTCCGATCTTACCACATTTCAGCAGTGTATTGCGCTGTTTCAGAACCCGCCGAAAGCCTCTCCAGAGCTGAATAAAGGCCTTATCTGCATGGAACACTCCCCAATCGATAAATTGCCTCCGGATAGACGGCGAACCGTCCAGCAAATCAAAGGTCGCCGAGTCAATCACCTGCAGCGGCACCAGCTCAGCGAGAGATGCCAGATCAATATCCGCCCCGGCAAAACGAACCCGCGTTTGGCCATCCAGGTTACGTTCCACACCTAATGTTTGCTCAACACCTTGCGCGAGCGAATCAACTTTTCCCTGTACGGTTGCGGCGGGATCGCCCGCTGCAATCAGATGACGCACTTTACTGGTACGAAAAGACCGCGCTAAGCCAAGCAGATGGATCGCTTCCAACACACTGGTCTTGCCACTGCCGTTGGGGCCGGAAAAGATGTTAATACGGGTAGACGGAGCAATACTGACAGAAGAAAGATTACGTACGGAACGTATGTTCAGGCGGGAAATGGTCATTGAGGATTCTGGAAGGACGGATCAGCAGGTATTGAATCTGCTGATCCGAACGCAATTACATACGCATTGGCATGACAACGTAAACGCTGCCATCTTCATCAAAACTTTCTACCAACGCACTGCTATTTGGATCTGCTACCGTGAAACGCACCACGTCAGAGTTAATGATCGAAAGCACATCCAGCAGGTAGTTAACGTTGAAGCCGATTTCCAGAGAATCGCCCTGATAATCTACGGCAACTGTCTCTTCCGCTTCTTCCTGCTCCGGGTTGTTCGCCATCACCTGAAGATAACCGTCACTCAGCGACAAACGCACGCCACGGTACTTTTCGTTGGACAGGATAGCGATACGGCTGAAGACCTGACGCAGCTCCTGACGATCACCCAGCATAATCTTATCGCCATTACGCGGAATAACACGCTGGTAATCCGGGAATTTACCGTCGACCAGTTTAGAGGTGAAGATAAAGTCACCCACATGGGCACGGATATGCGTTGCACCAATCACCAGACGCAGAGGCTCATCACCTTGCTGTAACAGGCGCGCCAACTCGAGGATACCTTTACGCGGTACGATGATCTGATGCTGAACAGACTCATCCACTTCCACGTCAGACACACACGTCGCCAGACGGTGGCCATCGGTTGACACGGAACGTAGCTGACCGTTCGCAATCTCCAGCAACATACCGTTCAGATAGTAACGAACGTCCTGCTGCGCCATGGAGAAGCCGGTTTTATCAATCAGCTTACGCAATTGATTCTGGGAAATGGTCAGATCCAGCGTTTCCGGACCGTCTTCCACATTCGGGAACTCTGCTGCAGGCAAGGTCGACAGGGTAAAACGGCTACGACCTGTCTTAATCACCATCTTCTGGCCTGAAAGGGCCAGCTCGATGCGTGCCTCATCCGGCAGAGACTTACAAATATCCATCAGCTTACGTGCAGGCACTGTGATTGAACCGGCTTCAGCAGGCTCATCCAGTGTTACACGGCCAACCAGCTCAACCTCAAGGTCAGTACCGGTCAGGGACAGCTGATCACCCTCGGCCACCAACAGTATGTTGGAGAGTACCGGCAGCGTCTGACGACGTTCAACAACACCCGCCACCAACTGCAAAGGTTTGATTAACGCTTCACGCGAAATAACAAATCTCATCGGTTTTCCACCTTAATTTCGAACGGTACCACTACGCCGTAAGATGACGCAGTAAATTCTTATAATCTTCTCTGATGTCCGTATCACTTTCCCTCAGCTCCTTAATCTTACGACATCCGTGGAGCACGGTGGTGTGATCTCGTCCGCCAAACGCGTCACCAATTTCAGGCAAACTGTGGTTGGTCAGCTCTTTCGCCAGACTCATAGCAACCTGACGAGGACGTGCAACAGAACGGCTGCGGCGCTTGGATAACAGATCAGCTACTTTGATCTTGTAATAGTCAGCCACAACACGCTGAATATTATCAATACTAACCTGTTTATCCTGCAATGCCAGCAGGTCTTTAAGCGATTCTTTAATAAAAGGAATTGTGATCGCATTGCCGGTGAAATGTGCGTTCGCAATAACCCGTTTCAAGGCGCCTTCCAGCTCGCGTACATTGGAGCGAATTTTCTGGGCCAGGAAGAAGGCAGCGTCGTCGGGCAGGGATACTTTCGCTTCCACTGCTTTGCGCATCAGTATAGCAACACGGGTTTCCAGTTCAGGCGGTTCGATAGCAACCGTTAAACCCCAACCGAAACGGGATTTCAGGCGCTCCTCAACCCCTTTGATCTCTTTTGGATAGCGATCACTGGTCAGAATCATCTGCTGACCCCCTTCAAGCAGGGCATTGAAGGTATGGAAAAATTCTTCCTGTGAACGCTCTTTACCCGCAAAGAACTGAATATCATCAATCAGCAGCGCATCAACCGAGCGATAGTGACGTTTAAAGTCGTTGATCGCATTCAACTGCAATGCCTTAACCATATCTGCGACAAAACGTTCCGAGTGCAGATACACAATCTTGGCATTCGGGTTGTACTTACGCATCTCGTTACCCACCGCGTGCATCAGGTGGGTTTTACCCAGACCAACGCCGCCGTAAATAAAGAGAGGGTTATAAGAGCTGCCCGGGTTATCTGCCACCTGACGGGCCGCGGCCAGCGCCAGTTGGTTCGACTTACCCTGAACAAAGGACTCGAACGTAAATGAGTTGTTCAGATTCGATTGATGACGGACACCACCCTCAACTTCAACCAGGCGCTCACTAACCGGCGCTTGCGTCACCATACTTGTGGTGCTGAGCGTCGCTTCATGACCCAGAGGCAGTTCAGGCTGAGGCATTTGAAACAATGACTCACGTGCTTCAGATACCGTAGGCGGGGTGATGATTTCGGCTGATTCAGGTACCCCGAAGCTCACCGGTGCGGCGGCAACAGGCGCCGGCGGCGCATGAACAACAGGCTGCGCGGCGGGTATCGCGGCCGGAATCGGCGCAACAGCCGCAGGTCGGGCATGTGATGGCATGACAGGGCGCTGACGCATACCACGTGCGGCACCAGCCATACCCGCGACATCCAGAGAGACGCTGGCGCTGATATCGCCGCTGACGTCGCACACGACCTGACGAATCCGGGACAGGAA
>JAGSHA010000095.1 GCA_023954795.1 Oceanospirillaceae bacterium
ACCATCTTCAAGACGCACCACGCTTGCACCGGGAGAATAATCGATCGACTCAGTCTTGGCCGGACAGATGAGGTCAACATTGGCAAAAGCAGCCATGCGCTCAAGCAGTGCTAGCTGAATAATTCTGTTTTCTACAATATGTCCCAGATACGGTTGAGCAATATCGTCGGACACAAACTCTGTTGACGCACGCACTTCATCAGATTCCCACACCTTCATACGACGGTATGGGCAATGACGACGAGAAAGAATGCCTTCCCACGCACCCACCATATCAATGACATTTTGCGATGCTACGCTGATAGCGGACACTCGCAGATCGTGAGGCTGATCGGGTTCAAAGCCCTTCGGGTACTGATATTCCAATACGCCTACCGACAGTTTACTTCCACCCAGTGCGCAGGCAATGGTTGCACCTACCATCCCGCCACCCACAATCAGAACGTCATACCGTTTGTTCATGGTTTTCCGCCATCGTCCGTTACAAAAATTTTCGCAAGTATACCCAATACAGTCACCCGCTGCTCGTGAGAGATCAACACCAATCCTTACGGATAAAAGGAAACCTCTGTTCAAATATTAGACACAACAAGAAAGCTTGCATAAAATTAGTGGTGATTTACGTTTCCAGAATCTACCGACTTACCCAAGATAGTTTCACGCTCAGGGACCCGATCAACTCTATCCGGGTCTCGGTTAACCCATAACTCGTGGGGAACTATTATGATTAAGAAAGGCCTGACCCGGAAAAAGCTGGCCAGTTCGGTACTGCACGCACTGGGCATGACCGCTTTAGTTTTTATGGGTAAAGCCGCGTATGCCGGTATCCATAAAAGCCCCAACGACCACCGCGAGCTGCAGACATTCAAGCTCACGAATGAACTGTCTGTACTGCTTATATCTGACCCTAAGACTGACAAGGCTGCGGCGGCAATGAATATTGCGGTAGGCTCCAATGCTGATCCCAAAACCCGTCCCGGACTCGCACACTTCCTAGAGCACATGCTGTTTCTGGGTACGCAAAAGTATCCGGACGCTGGCGCCTATAAAGCCTACATACAGTCGCATGGCGGGCATATGAACGCCTACACGGCACACGAAAATACCAATTACTATTTCGATATCGCCTCAGACAATCTTGAACCCGCACTGGATCGATTCGCCCAATTCTTTATCGCCCCCCTGCTGGACGAAAAATACGTTGATCGGGAACGTCATGCCGTGCATTCGGAGTACAAGTCCAAAATACGGGATGACCGACGTCGTTCTTACGCGGTGACCAAACAGGTGATGAACCCTTCCCATAGCTTTAGTCACTTTGACGTCGGTACGATAAAAACATTGGGAGGGGATGTACGCACAGACCTGGTGGAGTTTTATGACCAGTATTACTCATCCAACCTGATGACACTGGTGGTTGAGGGCAAAGAGTCCATCCCTGAACTGAAGCAGATGGTGGAAAAGCTATTCAGTGCTATTCCAAACAAAGAAGCTGAACCCATCAACGTCGACGCGCCGTTGTTTGAAACCGGCACGTTGCCCGCCCACCTGAGTATTAAGTCGCTTAAAGACAACAATACGCTCGCACTCACCTTCCCGGTTGAAAGCGTGCGGGACTCCTGGCAGGAAAAACCACTGCTCTATATCTCTGACCTTGTTGGCTATGAAGGCCATGGCAGTCTACTGGCCTATCTAAAAGATCAAGGGTATGCCAACAGCCTATCAACCTCGACCGGTATCGATCTGAAAGATCAGGCCGCGTTTAAGGTGAAAATAGAATTAACAGACGCAGGGCTTGAACAGCAACAAAAAGTGATTGAAGCATTCTTTTCGTATATGGACCTGATTCATCGCGACGGCATACAACTGGCGCTCTATCAGGAACAAAGACGACTGAGAGATGCAGAGTTCCGATTTCATCAAGGCACAACGCCCATGAAGGAGGTCAGCCACCTTGCAGCCATGATGCAACGGTTCCCCGTCGAACACGTGTTTGACGCCCCTTATGTTATGGAGCGTTTCGACGTCAAACAGATCAAATCCTATCTTGATCAGATTTCGCCAAATAATATGCTGGTTACAACCCAATCACCCGATGTGAAAACTGATCGGATAGACCCTTGGTACAACACCGGCTATCGGGTTGATGCGTTACACGCCGATCAGCTGGAAAACTGGCAAAACCCTGGCGCTATTGCTGATTTGAATGTCCGTAGCCGAAATCCTTTTATGGCCGATGAAATGGTCGTAAAAGCGAATACGGATGACGCGGAAGTCAGCCGACCCGAGGTTGTATTTGAGCGAAACGGTATGCGCCTGTGGCACCTGCAGGACACCGAATTTAATACACCAAAAGCGGATACCTACTTCTCGGTCGCCACACCCAATGCGAATAGCAGCGTAGAACACGCCATCATGACGGCGCTTTATACCCAAATGGTATCTGACCGTCTCAATGAATCGCTCTACGACGCTGAACTGGCGGGCCTAAGCACCCGGATCTACAGCCATATGCGTGGGTTTAGCGTCAGAGTCTCCGGCTATAGCGACAAACAAAGCGTGCTTCTCAAAACCGTCACCTCCTCACTCAAGGACACCCAGTTTGATCCGCAACGCTTCACAATGCTGAAAGACGCGTACCGTGACGAATTGCTGAATACGAATAAAGATCGCCCGTTTAACCAGACCATGCGTGAGCTGTTTCGCCTGCTGTTACCTCAATGGAGTGCAGAAGAAAAAGTCGCCGCACTGGATAGCATCACCCTCGAGGATATTGAAAACTTTGTGCCCAATCTCTTCCGGGAGAGCAATATTCGGATGATGACCCACGGCAACCTCACCACCGATGATTCAATCGCTTTAGCCCGCATTGTTGAAGATCAGTTCGTCCCCGTTCAACAAGCGACTCCAGAAGTTGAATCACCCGTTGTTAAATTGAGTGATGGCAAGCCATTAGTGCAAACACTCGATATCCGACACAACGACTCTGCCATCAGTGTGTATTACCAGGGCGAAGATACACAGATCAAAACTCACGCCAAATTTAGCCTGCTGAGTGAGTTGGTCTCTTCTGATTTCTATACTCAGTTACGCACTGAAAAGCAGCTTGGCTATATCGTGTTCGGAACCCCCGTCATGATGGTCAAGACACCGGGACTTGCCCTTGTCGTACAAAGCCCTGTAGCAGAACCTCAGCTTCTTGAAAATCACATCAAGAACTTCGTATCAGACCTGGAAACGACGCTTAAAAACCTGAATCCGATGCAGCTGGACCGCCTCAAACAAAGCGTCATCGCTAAAGTCTTAAAGCAGGATAAAAACCTGACTGCCCGCTCGAATAGATTCTGGAAAGATATTGACGATGAGTCGCTGGACTTTGATAGCCATGAAGCATTAGCAAATGCCGTTGCTGACCTCTCTATTGATGATCTCATCGATTGTTATGAAGGGTTGGCAGCGAGACAACTGGTCGTCCGCAGCTATGGGCAAAAACACAAAGCGGAAAATGGGAACAGCAAAGAAATAGGCAAACGTTGCGATACTGAGATTAAGCAGAAGAAACAAAGACAGGAATTTTTCGAAACGTAGTCATCACCAAACGACCGTGTAATTCATTGCGGTCACTAACGACCCACACAAAAGGGGCCATCGATTCTTCGACAGCCCCTTTCTCAATCCATCTGCGGTTACGATCAGATCTCGGTCACACCACCCATGTACGGCTGCAATGCTTCAGGAACCTGGATTTTACCTTCCGCCGTCTGGTAGTTCTCCATGACCGCCAACAAGGTACGACCCACCGCCAGACCAGAGCCGTTCAGTGTGTGCAACAGTTCGGGCTTATTGGTTTCCGGGTTACGCCAGCGAGCCTGCATACGACGTGCCTGGAAATCGCCCATATTGGAGACAGAAGAGATCTCGCGATACTTCTGCTGGCCAGGGACCCAGACTTCCAGATCGTAAGTTTTTACGGCACTGAAGCCCAGATCACCGCCACACAACGCTACAACACGGTATGGCAGATTCAGCTTCTGCAAAATCGCTTCTGCATGACCGGTCATCTCTTCCAGTGCATCCCAGGATTTAGACGGTTCAACCATCTGCACCATCTCAACTTTTTCGAACTGGTGCTGACGAATCAGACCACGCGTATCACGACCGGAAGCACCCGCTTCAGAGCGGAAACACGGCGTGTGGCTGGTAAATTTCAGCGGCAGCTGGGACGCATCAATAATTTCATCACGGACCATATTGGTCACCGGGACTTCTGCAGTCGGGATCAGATAGTAATGACGATCACCAAATGGCAGCTTGAACAGATCTTCTTCAAACTTAGGGAGCTGACCCGTACCGCGCAAAGAATCGCTGTTCACCATGTAAGGCACGTACACTTCGTTGTAGCCGTGCTCTTCGGTCTGGGTATCCAGCATCATCTGGATCAACGCACGATGCAGACGCGCTAACTTGCCTTTCAGCAGAGAAAAGCGAGAACCCGTAATCTTTGCTGCAGTTTCAAAGTCCAGCTGTCCAGCTTTCTCGCCCAGAGCTACGTGGTCAACAGGCTCGAAATCGAACGCGCGTGGTGTGCCCCACGTACGGACTTCAACGTTATCATCTTCATCAGCACCTTCTGGTACAGAAGCATCAGGGATATTAGGTACACCCGCCAACAAATCTTCGAGTTTCGTCTGCAGAGTAGCCAGCTCTGCTTTCGCAGCATCCAGTTTACTTCCCAGATCCGCTACTTCTGCCAACAAAGGCTGAATATCTTCACCGGCAGCTTTTGCTTTACCGATGCTTTTCGATCGGGTGTTACGTTCACTTTGCAGGTCCTCGGTCTGAACCTGAAGTTCTTTACGCTGATTTTCCAACGCAACAAACTGGTCTACCGGGAACTCATATCCCTTTTTCTTCAGCAGCTCTGCTACTTCTTCCGGATTGGAACGTACGTATTTTGGATCAAGCATGGGACTCTAATGCACCTTATTAAAACAAGCGTGTAAACCACAAACCGCCAGACAGTGCGGCGATACATAACAGGACGCTTAATAATATATAAATCGCCGCATACATGACATGCCCTTCGTGAAGCATTGCGACGGTTTCCAGCGAAAAGGTAGAAAAAGTTGTGAAGGCTCCCATAAAACCCACCATCAGCAGGGGTCTTAACTCGGGATTCAAGCGCGCTTTTTCCATAATCAATACAAAACAAACCCCCATCAAAAAGGAGCCGATCACGTTGCAGGCCAGTGTTCCATAAGGAATTTTGTGCTCAGCGTTATTCAGCACACTGCTCATGCCATAACGAGCCAAAGCACCGAAAGCGCCGCCAACCGCAATCGCGATAATGTTCTGCATTGAGCTAATCCTTATATCTTTGCAGCGGACTTTGCTCATCCAGCGTCCGCAAATACTTCAGTTTGTCTGCGATTTTCTTTTCCAGACCGCGCTCTTCGGGAATGTACCAGTTTTGATCTGCCAATTCAGGCGGCAAGTAGTTTTCACCTGCTGCATAACCACCTGGCTCGTTATGGGCGTAGCGATACTCGGCACCGTATCCCAGATCCTTCATCAAGGAGGTCGGGGCGTTACGCAGATGTTCTGGTACGTCATAGCCGGGTTGCGATGCTACGTCAGCACGACACTGGTTATAGGCCATATAAAGCGCGTTGCTCTTTGGCGCACACGCGCAATAGACCGCAGCCTGAGCAATCGCCCGCTCACCTTCAGCAGGACCAACACGCTCAAACGCATCCCACGCAGAAAGCACCACCTGCATTGCACGCGGGTCAGCGTTGCCAATATCTTCTGAAGCGATCGCCACCAGACGGCGTGCGATGTAAAGCGGATCACAGCCTCCATCCAACATACGACAACACCAATACAACGCACCGTCAGGTGATGAGCCCCGCACTGACTTGTGGAAAGCAGAGATCATGTCGTAATACAGATCACCCTGCTTATCGTAACGACGACCGGTAGAACGCAACACCTCCTCCATCACGGCATCATCTACAACCTCTCCGTGATCAGATGCGGTTGCAAGATCTGAAGCGATCTCCAGCAGATTAAGCGCACGACGCCCATCACCATCCGCTGCAATCGCCAGCTTATCCAACAGATCTTCAGCGATTATCAGCTTACGCGCACCCAGACCGTGCTCTTCATCGCTCAGCGCCCGATCGATCAGCCCACGAATGTCTTCAATTTCCAGACCACGCAGCAGATATACGCGCGCGCGCGACAGCAAGGCGTTATTCAGTTCGAATGATGGATTTTCGGTGGTGGCGCCCACGAAGATAATGGTGCCGTCCTCGATGTAGGGCAGGAACGCATCCTGTTGAGACTTGTTGAAACGGTGTACTTCATCGACAAACAGGATCGTTTTACGGCCAGACTGCATCTGGACCTGTTTCGCCTGCTCCACAGCGTTACGAATGTCTTTCACCCCGGATAAGACCGCAGACAGTGTCAGAAAGTGTGCATCGACATGATGCGCAATCAGTTTTGCCAGTGTCGTTTTACCCACACCCGGAGGCCCCCAGAACAGCATGGAGTGAGCCGCCCCCTGCTCCAATGCGGTTCTTAACGGTTTTCCCTCTGCCAATAGGTGGGACTGCCCTGCATAGTCCTGCAGCCGAACTGGCCGCATTCGCGCAGCCAGTGGTTCATACACCTTTTGCGGGGCACCAAACAGATCATCCATCAGAGTTCGCTTTCCAGAATCAGATCAGCACCCTCAGGCAGTTCAAACTCAAACTCCTCAGGCGCCATCTCAGGATTAATTTGCTGATTCGCGAAAACAATCGTTGTGCGCTGGCCTAAGGTATCCTCCAGCATCAGTTCAGAGATCACATCACCAGCAAAGAACAGACGGATACGTTTAAAGGTATTTTGATCCGATAAAGGCAACAGTTCGAACAGCTGATCGCTACCGTCTGCTGCGTCACCGCCACTGATACTAAACTGTTCGCGCAGCTCATCGATCTGTCCGTTCAGGATTAATGCCGGAGCGCTGCTGGTGCCGTTTTGGGACGGTTTACGCGTCACCTGCTCCAGATCAGGGTCAAAGACCCAAATATAGGTGCCATCACCCACAATTTCCTGGGGATAGGGCTCACTACTGATCCAGCGAAACTTATTGGGTTTAGCAACTTTAAGACTCCCGCTGTTTTCCTGAACACGCCCACCCTGATCTGCAGAAGCAATCTGCGAAAAATCAGCACTGAAGGTGTTATATCCGTCCAACAAACCTTTGAGCTTTTCGTCGGACGGCCCAGCATGAGCGAACGCAGCAACACTCAACACTGTTGCCGCAACACAGAACTTCTTTAAATACTTAATCATCATTAATCCTTCACCGGAGGTGGCGCCAGTACTTCACGCTGTCCGTTGCTGCCTGCAGTACTCACTACGCCAGCCGCTTCCATTGCTTCGACCATACGTGCAGAACGGTTATAACCAATCTTCAACTTACGCTGCACACTGGAGATCGAGGCTTTGCGTGTTTGGGTCACAAACGCCACCGCTTCATCATAAAGTGGGTCCTGCTCATCATCGAACAAACCACCTGAACCGGTTATGACTGAATCAGTGCTCTCTGCGTTCAGAATTTCCTCAACAAATACGGGTGAACCAATTTTCTTCCAGGCTTCAACTGCGCGATGCACTTCATCATCCGAGACAAATGCACCGTGTACGCGGTTTGGAATACTGGTGCCAGCGGGTAGATACAGCATGTCACCCCACCCTAACAGGTTCTCTGCGCCACCTTGATCCAGAATGGTTCGGGAATCAATTTTTGAGGATACCTGAAAAGCAATTCGAGTCGGAATGTTGGCCTTAATCAGACCGGTGATCACATCCACCGATGGTCGCTGAGTCGCCAAAATCAAATGAATACCTGCCGCACGCGCCTTCTGTGCAATACGAGCGATCAGCTCTTCAACCTTCTTGCCAACGATCATCATCATGTCGGCAAACTCATCAATCACGACAACGATGTAAGGCAGTGTTTTCAATTCCGGCGGCGGAGAGTCTGCCGGCATACCATACTCTTCCGGATTCCAGAGCGGATCTTTCAGAGGATTACCTTCTTTGCGCGCTTTCTCGATCTTATCGTTAAAACCGGCAATGTTACGCACACCCATTTTAGCCATGAGACGGTAACGCTCTTCCATCTCACCTACGCACCAACGCAGACCCGCAGCAGCGTCCTTCATATCGGTAATAACCGGTGTCAGCAGATGCGGAACTCCATCGTATATCGACAACTCCAGCATTTTTGGGTCAACCAGCATCAAACGGACTTCATCCGGTGTGGCTTTATACAGCAAGCTCAGAAGCATAGCGTTCACACCCACCGACTTACCAGAACCGGTTGTACCTGCCACCAGCAGGTGGGGCATTTTCGCCAGATTCGCGACAACTGGATTGCCGCCGATATCGTTACCCAGGCCCAGCGTCAGCTTTGATGGGGCTTCAAGGTATGGCTTGGAGTTCAACACCTCGCTCAGACTCACGGTCTGACGCTCTTCGTTCGGTATCTCGACACCTATGACTGATTTGCCTGCGATAACTTCTACAACACGTACACTGCTAACGGCCATCGAACGCGCAAGATCTTTTGCCAGGTTTGTAATCTTACTTGCCTTCACTCCGGGTGCCGGCTGGATTTCAAAGCGGGTGATCACTGGTCCAGGATTCACTTCGACCACTTCAGCAATAACGTTGAAGTCTTTCAGCTTGGACTCAAGCAAACGGGACATCATCTCCAGCTGTTCGGGTGAGTATCCCGCGGACTGATTCAAAACCGGGGGATCCAGATTATCCAGCGAGGGTATCCGCATTTTAGGTCGAGACGGGCGCTTATTCCCCTGCTCGAGTTCAAGCCCAAGGTCTTTGTCCTGCATCGGCTTATGCGTTTCTGACAACGGCACGATACGAAGCCCTTTAGGCTCTTCAGGCGACATAGGATTTAACAGACCAGAATCCGGATCGTGTTCAGAGGCGTCGTTATAGTTCGCCTCCGATACCTCTTCATGTCCCGCGGATGCCGGTGCATGATCGCGGCCTTTGGACGTTTCAACGAACTCGGCACCGGACGCTGGAGAGGGCTCAAATGGAACCTCGTCGTCAGTGCTGTATGTCTCGGTCACAGCCTCGCTGAATTGCGGTTCCTGACGTACATCTCTCGCAGGCTCACGCTGTGGTTCCGGACGCAACACGGCCGGTTCAGCAACAGCATCAGGCGCCAAACTCGGTGACCGGGATTGGCCCAATAAGGGGTCATGGAGTTCATTTTGTTCTGGATATAGCGCCGCCCCACCATGACTAGGATTATCATGACTATTAGCGTGTTCGGTGCTACGCAATGCATCGGTATCAATTGTCGGTTCGGGCCTTAAGGTTGCGACTGTATGCAAAGGCTCATCGGACACATCGTCCCGGTACTGATCCTCCTCGTACTCAGAGTCGTCATGACGCTGTGGCAGCGCAGCAGCAGAGCGTTCTTTAATTTTATCGACACCCGTTACAACACCTTTACCAACGAGCTCCAGCAAACTTCCCCAGGATGCCTCTATAAACAAAGTGCTTCCAAACAGCAGCAAGGTGAACAGCAATACCGAACT
>JAGSHA010000183.1 GCA_023954795.1 Oceanospirillaceae bacterium
GTGATTTGCCAAACCGTGTCTTTGCTATGGGGTATCTTAGGGCGTATGCACGGCATCTGGGCTTAGATGAGCAGCAGGCTGTTGCCGACTACGATCGTCTGACGTCCACTACCTCTAAGACACGCGGTAAGCCGCTTAAGACAATTGGTGGGAGCCTGGATGAGGCGCAACGCAAAGGTCGGGCCGGGAAATGGATCTTATCTATTGTGGTTCTGGCTGGTGCAGCAGGTGCCGCAAATTGGTGGATGAATCAACAGCAGGCGCCGGTCGATATTCCTGCGGTAGCAGCGTTCAATGTGGAAGCTGAGAGTAGTACTGCGGAAGAAACGCCAGCAACGACCGAAACAGTTGTTGCGAAGGAGCCGCCAGTTTCCACTGAGCAGGAAGATGCGGGGATCAGTCAATCTACCGAATCTGCTGAACTCAATAATGTTTCCGGCGATGCAGAGATCGCTGCTGAGTTAACGGCGTCAGGCGATATCGCTAGCGAGCTTGTTCCTGAGGTGGACGAGCCTGCGGTAGCGACAATAAGTGAAGAGGTCTCAGTGCCGAGTGCTGCAGAACCTGATCTGACCGATAAGGATGTTGTATCCAATGTTGCCGCACAGGCCGTGCCGGTTGTTAATAAGCCCGCTCCGGTCGTAGAGGGCGAAGGGCATTTGCAGATCAGTTTTGATGCTGACTGTTGGGTTGAGGTGCGTGACAGTACTGGGAAATTGCTGGTTGCGAGTGTGCGCGGCACTTCTCGTGGGGTAGATGTCCGAGGTCCTGCGCCAATGAAAGTCACACTAGGGGCATTGTCTTCAGTGGATAGTATGACCTTTAATAATCAGTCCGTAGAGCTGACACAGCGTGGGCGCGGTAACATCTTGCGCATGACGTTGCCTGTTGTTGAATAAATATCTGTAAATAGTTTTAGGATTTGAGAGTTGGCCAAAGTAAAAGCCATTCGTGGAATGAACGATATATTGCCAGAGCAGACACCTGTTTGGCAGTATCTGGAAAATACCGTTAAATCGGTGCTGGGTGCATACGGATACAACGAAGTTCGTATGCCGATAGTTGAGCAGACCGAACTCTTCAAACGCTCTATCGGCGAAGTGACCGACATCGTTGAGAAAGAGATGTATACCTTTGAAGACCGCAATGGCGAAAGCTTGACCTTGCGCCCCGAAGGTACCGCGAGCTGCGTGCGATTGGGTGAAGAGCACGGTTTGTTGTTCAATCAGACGCAGCGCCTGTGGTACACCGGCCCAATGTTTCGCTATGAAAAGCCTCAAAAGGGTCGTTACCGCCAGTTTCATCAAATTGGCGTTGAGACCTTTGGGATGGCGTCTGCTGATATCGATGCAGAAGTGATCATGCTGAGTGCCAGGCTTTGGAAGAAGCTGGGCCTTCTAGATGCAGTAACGCTGCAGCTGAATACGCTGGGTTCCAATGAGGCGCGAGCAGAATACCGTGCTGCTTTGGTTGAGTATCTGGAAGCGCGTAAAGATCAGCTGGATGAAGATAGCTTGCGCCGCTTGGGGTCTAACCCGCTACGTATCCTGGACAGCAAAGATTCTGGTACTCAGGCATTGCTGGATGATGCTCCAGTGTTAAGTGATTATCTGGACGACGATTCTCGTACCCATTTTGCTGATCTGCGCGAAATGTTGGATGCGGCAGGTGTGAAGTATGAGATTAACCCGCGCTTGGTGCGTGGTTTGGATTACTACTGCAAGACAGTTTTTGAGTGGGTAACCGATAAGCTGGGTGCTCAGGGTACTGTGTGTGCAGGCGGTCGTTATGATGGTCTGGTCAAGCAGTTAGGTGGTCGTCCTACACCGGCAGTTGGCTTTGCCATGGGGGTTGAGCGTCTTATTCTGCTGTTGGAAACACTTGATGCTATTCCGGACGATGTGCGTCAGCCATTTGATCTATATCTGGCGGCGGAACAGAAAGGTTTGCAGAATCAGGTCATCGCGCTGTCCGAGCATTTGCGTGATGCTGTGCCGGGGCTGCGGGTACGTGTACACTGTGCCGGGTTAAAAAATATTGGTGCTAAAGCCCGTCAAACAGGTGCGCCTTTGGTTGCATTGGTTAAACAGGCTGATGAGGGGCTGGTCACCACGTTGTGGCAGGGTGAAGAGCCTCGTTTTGATATTGCACAGGCTGACCTCGATACGGTCATTAAAGCCGTTTGGAATGCATGACTGATCACGGATAACAGGAGTATAGCGTGTCAGAGATACGTACTGATGAAGAACAGGTCCAGGCACTGTCGCAGTGGTGGAAAGAAAACGGTAAATCGCTGATTCTTGGTGTCGGCCTCGCTGTTGCTGCAGTTGTTGGTTGGAAAGGTTGGCAGGATCGTCAGGCGGTTGAAGCAGAAAATGCCTCGATTCTCTATCAGAACATGGTAGAGGCGGTGGTGTCTGGTATCGGACCTCAGCAGGATCAGGCTCAGTTGGCGACAGCTAAGCATCTGGCATCGCAGCTGAAAGGCGATTACGAGAGCACAACGTATGCGAAGTTTGCAGCGCTGGTTCAGGCACGTATCGCTGTTGATGCGAAAGAGTACGATCAGGCACTGGCTGAGATTGATTGGGTGCTGACCCACAAGCCGACGCCGGAAATGCAAGTTGTAGCATCAATGCGTAAAGCGCGGCTGTTGGCGGAGCAAGGTAATGCGGATGAAGCACTTTCTTTGCTGAACGGCATTAAAGCGGGTGCATTCCTGGCGAGCATTGAGGAGCTTAAGGGCGACCTACTGCTGGCAAAAGGCGAAAAAGATGCAGCGCGCGCGGCTTACCAGAAAGCTCAAAGTGCGACAGCGGAAGGTGGTTCTCGCCCTTTGCTGACGATCAAACTGGATGACCTTGCCGTTAAGGAACAGTAAATGAAAATGCTTGTACGTGGCGTTGCTGCTACCGCTATGGCGGTAATGATCTCGGGTTGTGGATTTTGGGGTGGCTCTGAAGACGAGGCTGCTCCCAATGCACTGGTGTCCTTTGAGTCCGAAAAATCGGTTGATGTGCTTTGGAGTGCGGATGTTGGTTCTGGTTTAGGCGAAAAATACCACCAGTTCCAGCCGGCAATCTGGGGGGATCGGATTTTCGCTAATGACAGCAATGGTCGTGTACAGGCTTTTTCTCGCAAAGACGGTCAGCGTGTTTGGGATGCCGAGCTGGAACTTCCTGCCAGTGGTGGTGTTGGTGCTGGATATGGCACTGTTGCGCTGGCATCTGAAGTGGGCGAAGTGATTGCGTTAAGTGATGTTGATGGCACAGAGCAATGGCGGGCGAAAGTTAGCACTGAAGTGGTCGCGGCTCCGCAGGTCAATGCAGATCTTGTTGTCGCGCAGTTGATTAATGGTCGCTTGGTGGCATTTGATCGTGTCACAGGTGAGCGTCGCTGGACCTACGATAATCTGGTGCCGCGTTTGACTTTGCGTGGTACGAGTTCCCCTGTAGTAACGCAGAACGCAACTCTGGCAGGTTTCGCCAGTGGTAAAGTAGTGGCCGTTGATAATGCAAAGGGCCGGGTAGTCTGGGAACGTAAGGCCGCTATTCCTCAGGGACGTTCGGAGCTGGAACGAATGGTTGATATTGATGGGCGTCCGTTATTAGCGGATGGTCGTCTGTTTGTCACTAGCTACCAGGGGCGCTTGATCGCGATGGATCCCCGTAAAGCTCAGATTTTATGGTCGCAGAACGTGTCGAGCTACCGCAGTCTGGCTGCAGGGTTTGGAAATGTTTATGTCAGCGAAGCGAATGGCTTTGTGCAGGCGTTTGATCAATCCACGAGTGCCAGTGTATGGCGACAGGATGCGCTGGAAAATCGCGCCATTACATCGCCCGTTGCGTTAAGTAGCTCACTGGCTGTCGCAGACGCTGAAGGCTATCTGCATTTTATGTCGCAGGTTGATGGACACTTTGTTGCTCGCTACAAAGTCGATAGTGACGGTGTACTAGGTGACATGTTGTCGTTCGAAAATATTCTTTATGTTCTGGGTAATAGTGGTCGATTGGTTGCTCTAAAACTGAAGTAATCAACCCCGTTAAACAATAGGGCGGCTACCGGCTATATGCGGGTAGTCGCCGTTTTATTTTTTACCTGCCATTAGCAGGAGAGAGCTCATGCTTCCCGTAATTGCACTTGTGGGCCGACCAAATGTCGGCAAATCTACACTATTTAATCGTCTGACCAAGAGCCGTGATGCGCTTGTGGCTGACCTTCCGGGATTAACCCGTGACCGTAAATACGGCGAAGGACGTGTCGGTGAAAAAGACTACATTGTCGTAGATACAGGTGGTATCACAGGTGATGAGAAAGGTATCGATTACGAGATGGCCCGCCAGTCTCTGCAGGCTGTAGACGAAGCAGATATTGTTTTGTTCCTGGTTGATGGTCGCGCAGGCCTTAATCCGGATGATGAGCGGCTGGCTGACTATCTACGCCGTAAAGAGAAAGAGTGTTTTCTCGTAGTCAACAAAACGGATGGTATTGACCCAGACGTGGCGATGGGGGATTTCCACGGTTTAGGCCTTGGGGCACCCACTCCAATTGCCGCCTCTCATGGCCGTGGCGTAACAGCGTTGATCGAATATGTCTTGCAGCTTGTGCCGGATGTAGAGGTAGATAAAGCGCTGGCAGAGGTAATTGATAAAAGCGTCAAAATAGCCGTTGTTGGTCGGCCGAATGTCGGTAAGTCTACGCTGGTCAACCGCATGTTGGGTGAGGATCGGGTTGTCGTGTTCGACAAGGCTGGTACAACACGTGACAGCGTTTATATTCCGTATGAGCGTGATGGTGATGCCTATACGTTGATTGATACTGCCGGCATCCGCCGTCGTAAAAACATCAAAGAAGCGGTCGAAAAGTTTTCCATTGTAAAAACACTGCAAGCCGTACGTGACGCTAATGTTGTTGTAGTGGTGATTGACGCGCGTGAAGGTGTGACAGATCAGGATCTCAGCATGCTGAGTTTTGTGATGGATACAGGGCGCTCGCTGGTAATCTCTCTCAATAAATGGGATGGGATGGATTACGAACAGAAGGAACGGGTGCGTGAGCAGATTCGCCGTAAACTGGAGTTTGCCGGTTTTGCCCGGATGCACTTCATCTCTGCGCTGCATGGCAGTGGCGTCGGTGATATGTATGGCTCAATCGATGAAGCCTATCAGTGTGCGATGGAGAAATGGTCTACCAGTAAGCTAACACGCCTATTGGAAGATATGGTGGCTGATCATCAGCCGCCTATGGTCAGTGGGCGTCGTATCAAGTTACGTTATGCCCATCAGGGGGGCTCAAACCCGCCAATCATCGTTGTGCATGGCAATCAGACGGATTCTTTGCCGGGTTCTTATAAACGTTACCTTGAGAATAAGTTCACTCAGGTGTTGGCGATTAAAGGTACACCGGTGCGTTTCGAGTTTCGTACGGGCGATAACCCGTTCGAAGGTAAACGTAATGTATTGACGCCGCGTCAGGTTGCGAAAAAAGAGCGCCAAGGCCGTCACATTCAGGACCTGAAGAAACAGGCACGTAAGAAGTCACGTAAGAAAAAATAATTTATGAAGTGTATCAGTCAGCTGCCGATTGGTGTTTTTGATTCTGGCGTGGGTGGGCTGACTGTGCTGAATGCACTGCGTGAAACTCTGCCCAATGAAAATCTTCTCTACCTGGGGGACACGGCACGTGTCCCCTACGGCACGAAAAGCTCTGCTTCTGTTACGCGTTATGCCGAACAGGCTGTTAAAGCGTTGCGGGAGCGAGAGGTCAAGTTTGTTGTCATTGCCTGTAATACGGCTTCTGCTGTCGCAGTTGAGCCACTAGCTTGCCAATATCCCGAAATACCCATTGTGGGAGTTGTTGGTCCTGGGGCTGATGCCAGTTGTGGTGTGAGCCAGACTGGACGGATAGGTGTGATTGCCACAGAAAGCACCGTCAATAATCAGGCTTATCAAAGTGCGATCTTGCAGCGCCGGCCTGATGCGACCATTAAAGCCTTGGCTTGCTCCCTGTTTGTCGCACTCGCAGAAGAGGGTTGGCACGAGGGAGAGTTGGTGGAGCAAGTTGTCGCCCGCTGCCTGGAGCCGATACGTGAAGGCAAGGATACCAATATCGATACGCTGGTATTGGGGTGCACACACTTTCCTGTGCTTAAAAGGGCAATATCAAAGGTGATGGGTGAGCGTGTTCATTTAGTGGACTCAGCAGAAACGACAGCGCTGGTTGTTAAGAAGTTACTCCGGGAGCACACATTGGGTAATCGCAGTGCTATGCCGGGGGAAGTATCGTTTCTGGTGACGGACAGTCCTGAACGTTTTGTTCGTGTTGCCCGTAACTTCTTTACCGAAACGATAGAGTCTGGTGCAGTCGAGCTAATTGATATACAGCATTTTCAAAAGATTTAAGGAATTTGAAGATAAGTGCTTGACTTAAAAACTCCGCTCTATAGAATACGCCTCCTCGCTTGAGACAACAGCTTCTTCGGACAGCAAACGGATCGCGAGACTGCGGAAATAACCCCTTGATTTACACCGTAAATTAGCGGATCATTCCAGCAGGTCGAGTCACCGGCAAGTCTTCAAAAACTTTTGAA
>JAGSHA010000475.1 GCA_023954795.1 Oceanospirillaceae bacterium
CATCACGTGGCGATAAACTGATTGTTTCGTGATAAACATCATCCGCAAGCAACTCATTCACTGCTTGCAACAGCAGCTCAGTACCCGCCCCAGACGCAGCAGAAAGCCATACGCGTGTGGGTCGCCCCTCGTCATCACGATCAATACGCGGATCCTGTCCTTCCAGCAGATCCAGTTTGTTATAAACCTGAAGCTGCGGAATATCCTCAGCCCCGATCTCTTTTAGCACCTTCTCTACTTCGTGAATATTATCGTGACGCTCATCGTCATAACAATCTATCACATGCAACAGCAATGTCGCCTCAGATGTTTCCTGCAATGTTGCTCTAAACGACTCCACCAACTTATGCGGCAGGTGACGAATAAAACCTACGGTATCTGCAAGAATAGCAGGACCAGCATCGTCCAGAGTGATCCGACGCAGCGTCGGATCCAATGTGGCAAACAACTGATCGGCCGCATAAATATCGGATGCGGTAATCTGATTAAAGAGCGTCGACTTGCCCGCATTGGTGTAACCCACCAGCGATACCGTGGCGATCTCTGAACGGCGACGGGAACGACGCCCCTGATCACGCTGCTTACGCACTTTATCCAGTCGCTTGTGAATACTCTTGATACGCGCCCGAAGCATCCGTCGATCACTTTCAAGCTGAGTTTCACCCGGACCACGCAAACCGATACCACCTTTCTGGCGTTCAAGGTGGGTCCAGCCACGCACCAGGCGGGTCGACATATGCTCAAGTTGCGCCAGCTCTACCTGCAACTTACCCTCATGGGTACGCGCACGCTGGGCAAAAATATCTAAGATCAGACCGGTTCGGTCAAGCACCCGGCACTTAATCTCATGCTCAATATTACGTTCCTGACCAGGACTCAAGGCGTGATTAAAGATAACCAGTTCAGCACCGTGCATCTGGACAAGAGCACGTAGCTCCTCCAGTTTACCGGCACCAACAAAGAATTTTGGACTGGGTTGTGCACGTGACCCCGTCAAAAATTCGACGGGGTCCGCACCTGCTGAAAGCGCAAGCTCTTCGAGCTCTCGGGGACTTTCCTGATCGGCCTCATCGGCCAGATCTAAATGCACTAGTATGGCGAGTTCGCCAGATTCGGGACGCTCGAAGAACAATTATAACCTCAGCTGGCAGACTTAGGCTCTTCCGCCGGCGGCAGCTTCACGGGACGTGCTGGCACAACGGTTGAAATAGCGTGTTTATAGACCATTTGGCTAACTGTATTTTTCAACAGAATAACAAACTGATCGAAAGACTCGATTTGACCCTGCAACTTAATGCCATTTACCAAGAAAATGGATACGGGTACCCTTTCCTTACGCAGAGCGTTCAAATAAGGGTCTTGTAAAGATTGCCCTTTTGACATTACAAACTCCTTCCTGAAAAAATTTTCGTTATATATTTGATTATAATTTTTTATATCTGCCCAAAAAACCACCTGTATTCTAGCCCACAGGCAGAGTTTAGCGGTCAGCCTGTCATTATATAATGACAGAGTTGATCAATTTCAAGGCTTTAGACGTAATATCTCGATCATTTGTGTCCAGCCAGTTAAGATTTTCCCAACTTCTCAACCACGTAATCTGTCTTTTCGCCAACTGACGCGTGGCTACAACCCCTTTAAACTGCATGGTTTCGTAATCCCACTGCCCGGAAAAGTACTCCCACATCTGCCGGTATCCGACACATCGCACCGAAGGCATCGACAGATCCAGATCTCCACGCTCCCACAAGGCCCGCACTTCCTCTTCAAACCCTTGTTCCAGCATAATCTGGAAACGCTGCGCTATACGCTCATGCAGTACAGAACGTTCTGGCGGCATAACCGACAACGACACCACCGGACTATCCAAACGTTGCGCCTGCTGCTCGGCCCAATGCTCCGTCATGGAACGCCCGGTTATTTCATACACCTCAAGCGCACGTTGCAAACGCTGTGAATCATTCGGGTTTAAGCGCTCCGCCGATTGCGGATCAACTTCTGCCAAACGGGCATGAATAGCTGACCATCCTTTCTCTTCGGCTTCTGCCTCAATACGCTGACGCACATCTGGATCAGCCTCAGGCAATGTTGCAAGCCCGTTCAGTAGAGCGTGGAAATAAAGCATAGTTCCGCCCGTTAGCAACGGAATTTTACCTGCTTCATGAATACGCGCGATTTCCGTCAGTGCATCAGCGCGAAACTCAGCAGCGGAATAGGCCTGTACAGGATCACGAAGATCAATCAAGCGATGAGGATAACGCGCCAACATCTCTGCATCTGGCTTTGCAGTACCAATATTCATGTCCCGATAGATCATCGCAGAATCGACACTGACGATCTCACACGGAAGATGATCGTAGAGATCCATTGCCAGTGCAGTTTTGCCCGAGGCGGTTGGCCCCATCAGGAATACAATCGGGAGTTGCGTACTGCTCACTTACTGACCTCTCATAAAGAGC
>JAGSHA010000003.1 GCA_023954795.1 Oceanospirillaceae bacterium
GAATCCACAATCCATTTCGGATCGGGGCTGGTATTACCGATATCGGTTTTTTGCTCAACGCGGGACTGAGCTAAACTTTCCCCGTAATCGTTGAAAATCAGTGCCCGGCTCGCTTGCCCGCCCTGATCAAGAACCAGATAAAGCGTTTCAGACAATCGCACCCCCTTAGGCTAAGCCCTGTACCTACAGCATAGTCCTGAGTCAATTACTCAGCGAGCATTTCAGCTACAATGCACGCTGTCTGTGATCAGTTTGCAGTCGTGTCGTGTTATATATTGGACGTGAACGGGCGTTCGCTGGGACGGCTAGAGTAGATATTTGGGTAGTTATGGAGGTAAGAATGACCCGGCGCGAAACTGTCGTGCAATTGCTGGAGGGAGCCCGGCACAATAATCACCGCCAGTTGCTGGTGGTGGCGGGTGATCGTGACTGGACGATCGCTCAGGCTGAACAGATTCAAAGCTGGTTGTGCACTGAACCGGACACGCACCTCTGGGTCTCTCAGCAAGCACCTGCGGGTAGCACCGGCGTAGGTTCCCGCGATCTACACCGTTACCTCGGTCGTGAAACTGAGCTGCTGATTTTTGATGCCTGGGATGGGTTTAACCCAAATGCCTTTGGTCAGATCAGTGGGACCTTGTGTGGGGGCGGCTTGCTGGTTCTATTATGTCCTGAACTCAACGACTGGCATGAATATGAAGATCCAGAGCACAAAGCGCTGGTGGTGGAGCCTTATGGGGTCGAAGCGGTAGGGCGACGTTTTATTCGTCGACTGGTTTCGCTGATTCGTCAGGAAGATCAATTGGCATTGCTGACGTCTGATGGTTTTCACACAGAATTTCATACTCGCTCGAAACCATCCTCTTCAGGCCATAACAATGTCCCTGCGCCTTATGCATCTGCGGATCAGCAAAAGGCTGTCGATCTGATTACCAAGACGCTTTCCCGTGGTCGGCGTCCGGTAGTTATGACCGCTGATCGGGGTCGCGGGAAGTCCGCAGCATTGGGCATTACCGCCAGCCAATTGATGCGCAAGGGCGCCAGGCAGGTGTGGGTAACGGCACCCTCTCTGGAGAATGTCGCCGAGGTCTTTAGCCATGCAGCAGCGCAATTAACACCGGCTCAGGTTGAGAAAGGGCGTGTCACCTGCGGCTCTACAGTACTGCAATATATTGCTCCTGATGATGCCTGCCGTATCGACGGGCATGGAGCCGTTTTGCTGGTGGATGAAGCCGCGGCGATCCCAGCTCCTGTGCTGACACGCTTATTGGAGCGTTTCCCTCGAATTGTATTCTCCACCACGGTTCATGGTTATGAAGGGACAGGGCAGGGGTTTGCTGTTCGTTTCCGGCGAGAGCTGGACCGACGCACGCCCAACTGGAGAGCCATTGAGCTGGTAGAACCGATACGCTGGGCAGCGGGAGACCCTCTGGAAGCGTTCGTCTTTGATAGCTTGTTACTTAATGCTGAGGCGTTATCTGAAGATGAAGCCCAGCAATGTGATGGCGAAACATTGACCATAAGCTGTGTGGAGAGGGATCAGTTATTGGCCGATGATGTGTTGCTCAAACAGTTATTTGGTCTGTTGGTATTGGCTCATTACCGTACTACCCCCGGCGACCTGCGTATTCTGCTCGACAGTCCGAACCTGACGGTTTGGGTCGCCCAGCAGAATAATCAGGTGGTAGGTGCTGCGCTGGTTGCGGAGGAGGGCCCAATTTCAGTGGCGCTGGCCCAGGCGCTTTGGGAAGGGACTCGCCGTCCAAAGGGGCATTTATTGCCGCAAACGGTGATTGGTCAGGAAGGTTATCTGGAAGCTGCGCCGTTACGTTGTGGCCGTATTATGCGTATTGCGGTGCATCCGATGTTGCAACGGCAGGGTGTTGCACGTCAGATGTTGCGTGAGATTGCAGAATTCGGGATGCAACATCAATGGGACTATCTGGGTTCCAGCTTTGGTGCGACCGAAGAGCTGTTGCTGTTCTGGCAAAGTAATGGTTTTGGCGCGATTCGTCTGGGTGAAAACCGCGATGCGGTGAGCGGTACACATGCGGCCCTGGTATGTCGTCCGTTGTCTGACCCCGGCCGTTTAATGTACAACCATTTGCGTGAACGCTTCACCCAGCAGTTACCCTTGCTGTTGGGTTATAACTTACGCGACCTTGAGGTCGAGGTTTTGCCGATGCTGCTGCAAGGAATGCGCTTTGATACGGACCTTAGTCGACACGATCTTCGTGACCTGGAGGCGTTTGTTCAGCACAACCGCAGTTATGAAAGCTGCATTGCGCCGATTCGCAAGTTGGTGATTCGTGCGTTGAAAAATCGTTCAGTCTGGCACGCGTTGACACCGGACGAGCTATCCTTATTGGTATCTAAAGCACTACAGCAACGCAGTTGGGAAGAAATTAATGCGGAATCTGGCCGGAAAACACTGATGCGACGCATGCGTGCGCTGATAGGTGAGTGTCTCAGATTATCCTGATTAGCCTAACGGGTGGCGAGAATGTATCTAGCGATGATCGCCGCCCGACCGCCTGTTTCTCTCACGGAGCGTTTTCATAACGCCCTGTTCGGCTCTGTTGTTGTCCTGAAAACTGACCTCGGTATTTATACATGTGTGATATGTCATTCAATGTTTTTGTGAGCGTCTTTGATACCTGATTGACAGGTATCAAAAACATAAAGCGATGCCGGGATATATAGTTAGTCAAATGCACACAATTACTGGAGGCTTCGTTATGACCATCCTGAATGAGTTGCACCAGGATCATATCAATCTCAACAAGATGCTGGCGATCTTGCGCCTCAAAGTTGAAAAACTACGGGCGGGAAATCATCCAAACTTCAGCCTGATGGCCGACGTGATCGATTACATCTCAAATTACGCTGACGCGTATCATCATCCTCGTGAAGACAGTTTGTACCACCATTTTCATGGACGTAGTTCTGAACTGGATGCATTGCTTAAAAACTGCGAACAAGCTCACCAGAGTATGCGCGAGACCTGTGTGGAGCTGTCAGAAACCATCGATGGCATTTTGCACGATGCGGTTATTCCGATGGATGAGTTTACCGATAAGCTGGAAGCTTTCCTCGATGAGCAGGCAGAGCATTTGAATCTTGAAGAGGGCTCTTTGTTTCCGATGATACAGGGTATTGCGACGGATCAGGATTGGGCGCAGCTTATTACTGAATTACCTAAGTCCGACGATCCTTTATTTGGTGAAAAACAAGCGGTCGAATATAGCGAACTGTATAAAGAGCTGCTGGTGGATATGAACGAATAGACAGGCGCGAAAGAATACGTCTGTTTGCATGATCCAGTCAGCTGGATATCCCATACCCAGGAAACTGCTTGTCGGTGTCCTGGGTCTTCAAATGTGTGTTATACCACTTCCAGCTTAGGCTTTGCGGGGGGCTCTGATCCCGACGTTGCGACAAACTGGACCTGATCACGACCCGCTGCTTTTGAGTGGTAAACCGCCTTATCCGCGGCGGAAATCAGATTATAGGCAAGCCTTTCGAACGTATCTCGCTTATAACTTGCCGGGTAGCACGTAGAAACGCCTATCGATGTCGTCATTCGGAAGGGTTCGCCCTTATCGCTGCGGAAAATCAGGGCATTAAACTTTTCACGCAGGTTGTCTGCCAGCTGAACGGACTGAAGTTCATCACAGTTCGGTAGCAGAATGGAAAACTCTTCACCGCCATAGCGAGCGACGACATCCGATTTTCGCTGCTGCTGTTTTAAAAAGCCGCCTACCGTTCGTAGCACCCGATCACCGGATAAGTGACCGTACTTGTCGTTGACGAGTTTAAAGTAGTCCAGATCCAGAAACAGACAACTCAGCGGGTATTCGCTGCGGCTGGCGCGGGATATCTCGCGCTGAATTTCAATCTCGAACGAACGCCGATTGTTCACACGGGTGAGCACATCAATGATGCTCATCCGCTTCATATTTTCATAGTTGATGCAATTTTCGATACAGATCGATATGACTGATGCCAGATGTTTGATGTAGTCGTACATCATTGCATTGGAGTATCGGGTTGGATCTCCACTGCCCAGGTGAAGGCTGCCGATGATGCAGTTATGACGCTCAAGTGGCAGTAGAGCGCAGGACAGGATGTAATGGGAGCCCGGAAAAGCGGTCTCTCTGATCGTATCATCCGGTTCCCCTACGACCAGCTTCTTATCGGTGTATAGGGTCTTTAACAGACGCTGATTCTCAACAAAACGCAGAGTATTCGCAGGTGGAGGGGGAACATAATCTTCGAGCAGCGTGCGTGCGGCTTGCTGGGGATCGAACAGTACAAGATTTACCGCATCAAGGCGGAAGTATTCGCGAAACTCGATCAGGATCAGGTCCAGCAGTTCTGACAAGCTGGTACAGGAGAGAAGACGTATCTCCATCTCAAAAAAACTCTTTACGATAGCTTCGTTGCGTTCGACCTTGGAGGCCAGCAAACGTAGCGATCGTTTGAGTTCTCTGTTTTCCCGTTCCAACGAATGTTTACTCATCCTGTCCCCGGTTTTGTCCCCGTACTAAAGGTTATCGGCGAACTGTGACAAATATAAAACGAATTTTTTGAGGAAGGAACTGCAAAAAACGGGTAATGGGATGAAGTCTGTCTCAAGCAGCTCTTGCAGAGATGTGCTGCGCTGACCTTATTCATAGACCAGCGCATGCCTGGGAGCGTGTCAGGAGAAGGCTTTGCGCCCTAGCTCAAAGGCTTGGTGGTTCAGAGCAAGCAAAGCTTCCCCTTTGTTTTTAAAGCGGGCTGTCAGGCTGTTTTCGATCGTACCGGCAGGAAAGGGTAAGCGATCAGAAATTGCACCCAGCATAATACTATTAACTAAACGCCGATCACCCAGATCAATTGCAGATTGTCCGGCATTGTAATCATGGGTTTCGACACCCATTTTCCTCATCTTTTCGATCGGTTCATCCGGATAATCAAATAAACCAATTGAAACAACAGGGGGTTCCTGTGCAAAGGTATTGACCATTGCCAGGCCATCACCTTTCAGGTGAGATGACCAGCGCAGTGCTTCTGCAGGTTCAAACGCCAGCATCAGATCTGCATCACCGGCTTGGATTGCAGGCGAGTAGACCTTGGGGCCAAAGCGGACGTGGGAGGTCACGACACCGCCGCGCTGTGCCATCCCGGCCACTTCCGTTTTCTTGACGTCATAGCCCAGAGAAAGCGCGCTGGTGGCGAGAATATCGGCGGCAGTCATAACGCCCTGACCACCGATGCCGACAACGAGAATATTTGTTACTTCGTTATTCACTTGATTTCCACCGCATCTATTTTAGTGACGTTGTAAGCCGGAATAATGGCATCCGGGGCACAAGGTTTAGTGCACAGATTACAGCCCGTGCAGGCAGCTGTATCGATGCTGACAAAGGCGAGTTCTTTCTCTTTACCATTCGGTTTTACAACGGTTTCCCGGCGATCAACCAGAATAGCCGGACAGCCGATATCCAGACAGTTGCTACAACCGGTGCATTTGTCTGCGTCGACTTTCAGCGGTGGCAGCTTGCTGTAGCGTTCGGTGAGAACACAAGGTTGGTTGGTGATGATGACTGACGGTTCAGGAACTTTGACCTCCTGTCGCAGTGCTTTAAACAGAATCGGCATCTCGTATGGATTTACTTCGTGGATACGTTCCGGTTTTACCCCCAGTGCTTCACACAGCTTGCGGAAGTCCACTTGCATGGTTTGTTCTCCATGCAAGTTAAGGCCAGATGACGGTGCGTCCTGTCCACCCGTCATACCCACCGCACGGTTATCCAGCAGCAGAATGGTGACGTTGCCCTTGTTGTAGGTGATATCCAGCAGACCCTGCATACCCATGTGCAGGAAGGTAGAGTCACCGATGACTGCAAGCACGTTCTTGTTCTCATCGCACTCTGCGCGGCCTTTATCCAAGCCTTGGGCAACACTCAGTGAGGCACCCATGCTGATGGTGGTATCCAGTGCATTCCAAGGGTGCCCTGCGCCGAGTGTATAGCAACCAATATCGCCTGAGATGATGGTGTTCTTCACATGGGACAGGCAGTAATAGATCCCCAGATGTGGACACGCAACACACATGGTTGGTGGGCGAGGGAATACCTGAGCGGTCGGAATCAGCTCGCTTTCCGCAATGGCTTCCCCAATCAGTTTACTGACCGGTGGTGTAATGACTGCCGGTGACAATTCGCCAATCTTCGGCAGCAGATCCTTGCCGTAAACGTCTACACCGGCTGCACGCAGTTCGGTTTCCAGAAGCGGTTCGACTTCCTCGACCACAACCAGCTTTTCCACATCTCCCGCGAAGGTGCGAATGCTCTCAATGGGAGCCGGGTGACTGAAACCCAGTTTAAATACCGGTGCATCAGGAAAGGATTCTTTCACGTGATAGTAAGCCGCGCCAGACGTGACAAAACCAACCCGCGTATCAGAACCTGAGTCGATACGGTTGAGTTCGGTATCGGCAGCGAAACTTTTTAATGTTTCGTCACGTGCCATCATCATTGGAATTCGATTCTTGGCATTACCGGGAACCATGACAAAGCGCGCAGGATCTTTCTTAAATCCAGTGCCTGTATGGCTTTCAGGCTCGCTGTTAATGACGACGCCTTTAACGTGGCAGATACGCGTGGTCAGGCGAACGATGACCGGCACCTCAAACTGTTCGGAGATACCGTAGGCCGCTCGAGTCATCTCATAGGCTTCTTGCGCGTCACTGGGCTCGAGTATCGGCAGGTGAGCAAAGCGGCCCCAATAACGGGAATCTTGTTCATTCTGCGATGATGACAAACCCACATCATCCGCGACGACGATAACCAGGCCGCCGACAGCCCCGACCAGTGTCTGAGTCATAAAAGCATCAGAGGCAACATTCATTCCTACATGCTTCATTGCACACAGAGCACGACTGCCCGCCATTGACGCACCAATTGCCACTTCCAGAGAGACTTTCTCGTTGATCGACCATTCTGAATAGATGTCGGGATACTGAGAAACATACTCAAGGATTTCAGTGGAAGGTGTGCCTGGATAAGCTGCAGCAACCTTCACACCCGCGTCGCGGGCTGCTTGGGCTATAGCTTCGTTACCAGAGATAAACTGGCGCAGATCTGCGGATCTGGGTTCGGCGGCGTTCAATATCGGCTCCTTGGGTGTGCTTATGATAGTTTTTTGGTGCACACCTATGTGAAAAATGAATCATTTCGAGCCATGTTACGCAGTTACCCATATGGGGCTTTAGATCCAGATCAAATTTTGGACAAAAGATGCATGAATTATTCTATGGTTGGAATCAGGTTTCGTATTTTTAAATATTTTGGAATTATTGTTCTTTGCTTTGTTCGTGCAAAGTAATCCCTGCCTTTGATCGTGAAAGCAATCAGACGTTGAGATCAGAGTGTATAGAGGGGCTTAGAGTGGAAGTGCAGTGGTGGATTTTTTCTGGTTTAAGACAAAGCTGGTGTTCATCGAGCGGATATCGGTCTGACGCAAAAGCTCGCGACTGATATAGGTTTCGTAGGCTTCCATGCTGCCGCAAGCAATTTTCAGAAGATAGTCGTATTCACCACTGACCGAACAACATTCTAGGATTTGGGCGCTGGAGCGGACAAATTCGTCAAAACGTTCCGAAGATTCCGGACGGTGATCGTTCAGAGATACTTGAGCATAAGCCAGAACTGGCACGCCAATCTCTTTGGGTGCCAGCAGCGCGACATACTCTTTAATAACGCCGATCTCTTCAAGACGTTTTACCCGGCGCCAGCAGGGAGAGGGGGAAAGGCCCACTTTTTCGGCAAGCTCTTGATTCGATAAGCGAGCATCTTTCTGTAATTGATCAAGAATAGCCAGGTCGAGTGAGTCGAGTTTCATGGGTAATTTATTTCTCTGAATATCTAAATGGAGCAACAATCTTCTGTTGTAGTTGGATTGTAATGCTTTTTTCAAAGCAGGTCTGTGCCAAAAGTGCGTTTAGGATCAAAGGATGAGGATCTATTTCAGCGTTTTGCTGGCAATGACTTCGTACGCCGTAAACTGTTCTCGTTGCCAGAACGCCTCCGCTGCGGGGTTATCGCTGTCCCAGGCGACTTGAAGGCATTGGGTTCCCATTGTCTTCAACTGGGTTTCTGCTGCCTTTAAAAGTGCTGATGCTATACCGTGGCGACGGCAGTCCGGTTCAACCCAAAGGGAATACAGAACGGCTATCTTGGGCAATGCGACCGCTGGCTTTTCATAAACATACGCTGACAGGGTCCCCACCAATCCGGTTTCCGTTACGGCGACCAGAGAGATAGCGGTCTCTGACGTAATACTATGAGTGACCAAGTTTTCAGTACGTTGCTTAACTTCATCCTGCAGATCGCCGCCGAAAGGTTGCTGCTTTTTGCTGGCGTCCAATTTTAGCCAAAGCTGACAGATTGACTCTATTTCACTTTCAAGAGCAGGTCGGATGGAAAACGTTTGGGAGGTAAGCATCTTTCAGGGACACCTTATCAACGGAAGATGCGTTTTATTGTATCTGAAGTGCTGCTGTATGGGCGGTCTAACGTTGAACTCTGGCATAATAGCGCGCATGAGACTGGACAGATTTCTTACTCAACAAACCCGAGAGAGCGGCAAAACGGTGCGCCAATGGCTGCTGGCCGGGCGTGTACAGGTCAATGAACAGGTATGCCGAGACGGTTCGATGCAGGTGGAACCGATGCAGAAGATCAGTCTGGATGAGCGAATATTGCAGGATCAGACGGCACGCTATTACATGTTGCATAAACCTCAAGGGGTGGTGAGTGCAACGATCGATGATAAACACCAGACGGTGTTGGACCTTATGCCGCCAACGCTGCGTGCCGATCTTCATATAGCAGGGCGGTTAGATCTGAACACCACGGGCTTGATGCTCATTACCAATGACGGGCGCTGGTCTCGTAAAGTGACACAACCTGAAACGCGTATTCCTAAGGTTTATCTGGTTGAAACGGAAGATAAGATCGAGGCGGAATACGTCGATGTGTTTCGTCGTGGTATCTATTTCGCGTATGAAGATCTAACCACGCTACCTGCTCAACTTGAGATCCTTTCGGACCACCGGGCCAAACTCACGTTGTATGAAGGGCGTTATCATCAGGTGAAGCGAATGTTTGGATTCTTTGACAATAAAGTGGTTGGTTTACATCGGGAACAGATCGGCGCCCTAGAAATGGATGCTCAATTAAACGCGGGTGATTATCGGTTGCTGACAAACGACGAAGTGAAGCTTTTTTGTGAGTGAATAAGCGTCGATAGTTTACGCAACGTATGAATATACGTAACAACACATTTGATGTTTAGAGGGTTCGGAAACGATACGAAGCGGAAGAACTTGAAGGATCTTTCTTTATGAAGAGGTCGTGCGGGAAATACAGATCAGGACGACCAGGCAAGTCGCCCTGATAATATACTACAGTATAAAAATTATGCTGCAGTTACGTTCTCAGCCTGTGGACCTTTAGGACCCTGAGCAACGGTGAATTCTACTTTCTGGCCTTCCTGCAGAGAGCGGAAACCTTCAGACTGGATAGCAGTGTGGTGAACAAATACGTCTGGACCCTGCTCCTGCTGAATGAAACCGAAACCTTTCTCGTCGTTAAACCATTTTACGATGCCAGTAGCCATGATTAGTCTTACCTTCTTGTTACGTTTTGAAATTAAAGCCTTTTTTCTTTTATTAAGGCCTGAGTGCTAAGAAATCGTGGTGTTACTAATGAGGCTCTGACGAGGTATTCCAGTGGGTACATCGTTGTCGGGCACACGAACACTGCCGAAATTTCAAGCCAAATCAGTATACGCCATTAAGATCAAGTCGCAACTTTAATTATACAGAAAATTTCAAATAATCTTGACGCTATAACAAACCGTGGTTAAGGATTTATGACTCGAGATTGTCACTAGGACTATCTTGTATTCTCGTGTGGTTTAACGCGTATGTTGTTGCATATAGCGCTCAACGGTTTCGACAACCGCTTGAGTATGAGGATCTACTTCCAGATTAACCAAGTCACCGACCTGAGCGTCTCCGAAGACCGTAAGAGAGAGCGTTTCCGGAATCAGGTAGACATTAAAACACTGATCTTTTACTTCGCCGATCGTCAGGCTACAGCCATTTAGTGCGACAAATCCTTTTGGCAAAATATACTTCAGCCATTGTTCGCTGACTTCAAACCAGAGAATGCAGTTATTTTCCGGGCGCTCGATCTTACATATGGAGACCTGATCGTGAATATGACCTGATAGCAGGTGTCCCCCAATCTCGTCGCCAAAACGCGCTGCACGCTCAAAGTTAACCTGATCTCCAACCGACAGCTGGCCAAGGTTGGTGACTTTCAGTGTTTCCATAATCAGGTCAAAGCTGACCAGGCTGCCGCTAAAGGCTGTGACGGTCAGGCACGTGCCATTGACCGCAATGCTGGCACCCAGCTGTAGGTTGTTTGCGTGCTCTGGCGGCAGTTCCAGCTGCAAACGCATGAATTGATCCTGCTTTTCGATGGATCGGATGGTGGCTTTACCCTGAACAATGCCAGTAAACATGTTTTATTTCTCTCAAACTACAGATCTGACGACTAAAATCTAACGTAAGCGTATCAGGTTAACGCGATTCAAGGGAGTGTGCGATGAACGTGCTTATTACCGGGGGGACCGGTTTTATTGGTCAGGCATTTATCAAATGGCGTCAACCACATGGTTTGAACTTTACCTGCATCACCCGCAATCCGAAAAAAGCAAAAAAGCTATTTGGCGATTCTGTTCGGGCCGTCACCTCGCTGATGGAGGTTGATGGTGAAAAGTTCGATGCGGTAATTAATCTGTGTGGTGAGCCTATTGCGGATCGCCGATGGAGTGAAAAACGTAAGCAATTGCTGCGCTATAGCAGACTTACAATGACGCACGCGCTAGTGGATTGGATGACGATGTCGGCAAATAAACCCAGTGTGTTTATTAGCGGATCGGCCATCGGTTATTACGGCACTCATGCCAGTGATGATCTTCTGGTCGAGGCCAGTGCTGTCCGTCAGGGGTTTACCCATTCTCTGTGTGCTGATTGGGAAGAGGAAGCGTTGCGCGCAGCTGAGCTAGGTGTGCGGGTCTGTCTACTGCGCACAGGAGTAGTACTGGGCAAAGGCGGGGCACTGAAGAAAATGCTGCCGGCGTTTCGTATGGGGTTAGGTGGGCCAATTGGCACCGGCAAACAGTGGATGTCCTGGATTCATCTGCAGGATGAGCTGAGAGCCATCGACTTTTTGCTGCGTCATCAGACCTTGCAGGGGGCTTTTAACCTGACTGCACCTGAGGCGAGTCAGAACAGATCATTCGCGGAGGCTTTAGGAAAGGCATTGAAACGTCCCGCGAAACTACCTTTGCCCCCGTTGGTTGTTGAGCTGATGTTGGGTGACGGCGCTGAGTTGCTTCTTGAAGGGCAGCGTGTTTATCCACAACGTTTGATGCAGGCGGGTTTCGAGTTTAAGTATCCTGAACTGGATGAGGCTCTGGCGGAGTTATTTTAATAGCTGCCGTAGAGTTTTCGTTCACGGATCTTATCCAATGCCTCGATCAGCAGGTCTCCTTTCCAGAGATGCTCTTCATCATGGTTGAGGTGATGTTCCATATCCATCAGTAACAACTGCAAGGTTTGGCTGCCGGAGGCACGGGCAACGTCTTCATTGTTGTAGATCTCGTCGTCCGGCCATGAGTGCTGCGCCCATTCCAGCAGAAGTATCTGGCTAGCCGCGCAATGGTTCTGGTCGCACGCCTGAGTCAACTCACCAAAGCTGCTGGCTTCAGCCAGATCGTAGTGTTCGATATCTTCAACGCTGTTTTCCAGCGGAGTGACTTCGGGCACTTTTTCCTGGCTATTGCGAATACGCTGAAAGGAATATAACCAGCCAAGGCTGGAGATCACCGCCAAGGCGGTCAGTATCCAAATGAGTAACGCGCTCTGGCTGGCTGAATCTGGCGTATCCTCTGCCATTTCTGCGGTGTCTGCTGCTGCGACAGTATCACTAAGAGCAACTTTTTCCCCGCTAGCACTTTCTGTGTGACTGGCTGCTGAGACGTTGATCAAACGCGCTGCCAGAGCGACTTCTTTTTCCCGATCCTGACTGACATCCCACCACGGGATACGTATCTCCTGCAGGGTAATCTCGCCGCGCTCATAGGGAGTGATTGTCAGTTCTTCAGAGCGTGTACTGATGATGCCTTTGTCGGTCATCTGTTCTTCGAGAATGACGTTATCCAGCTGAATGTCGGCCAGCTCGTTTTTAAGTGGGCTGAGTGCGGGCAGCTCGGATGCGATGATACCGTGTGCTTCTAACGTCAGTGTGCGTTTAATGGGTTGCCCCATTGTGGTGCTGTTACGCGGTTGCAGGTTATCTTCAAACAGGACCTGAGTTGTTGGCAGCCAATAGCCCGGTCTTTTTTGATGAGCTTGAGGTAAGACAGCGATCTCAGTGGCGTTCTTTTGCAGCGGTTGGTCCAGGCTACGGGGTTTGCCATCATTATAAGTGATCGGTTCCAGACGAATCAGACCTGTTTGCTGTGGATAAATACCATAGCGACGTTCGAGGACCTGATAACTTTGACCACGAACACGGGTGCTAAAGCGCCGGTCTTCCCCTAGCGGCTTGATGACAGCATCCGTCGTCACGGGGTGCGAAAGGCGTGCTTCTTCAGGTAAAGGCTGCTTATGGAACAGTTTTACTGTCAGTATGGACTGACTGTGCAGATAGATTTCATTGGTATCCAGTTCTGTTTCCAGCATCAGCTGACGTGACAGGAGCGGATTGGAACTGCGTTCGTTGGCGAGCACCACTAAAGAGATGGGCAGTGATCTTTCATCACCCACACGGATGGCCGGGATAGAGATCGCTCCCTGTTTTAGGGGGCGCAGTATAACGCGCCAACGGGTCGTGAAACGGGGTTCACCGCCGGTGTAACTGGAGATTGTCATCTGCTTGGAGCCCACAATGCGAAACTGAGTACTCAGTGCAGACAGATCAGGATTTTGGCGAACCTTCTGGTCAGCCTCGATGGTCAGTTGCAGGGCTTCCCCCAGAGTCAGGGTCTGTACGTTCACCTGAGCATTTACCGCCGCCTGTGCGGGCAGGCTCATCAGGGAGCATAACAGTAACAACTTTCGCATATATAGAGCGTTCCAACGGGCTTCAAATCAGGGCCCGACTATTATGGGTAAAGCGCAGGTGCTAATCAAACTGGATTGTTGCTGTGATCAGACGCGTTGTAAAAGCACAGAAATATAGCGGTGCTTGCTGGATATATAGGCTAAGTCAGGCTTATATATTATGAGACAGATGCTGACTCGTTGAACTGGTTACTACAAGGATGGATTGGATATGCCGCGTTATGATGCTGATAGTAAGGCCCAATTACTTTTTCAACTGAGCGAAGAGATTAACAGTCGGTTGCCTGAGGAGCGGGCCCGTGAGTTAAACGGTTTTATTCGTTTCTATTATGCTTCAGCGTCACCTGTGGATTTCTGTGAATGGCGCCTGGATGATCTTTATGGATCAACGGTAGCCTGTTGGCAGTTTCTGCAACAGCGTAAACCTGATGAAGCGAAAGTCAGGGTGTTTAACCCGGACTATGAGGCCCACGGTTGGCAGTCCACCCATACCGTTGTAGAAGTGCTGCATCAGGATATGCCGTTTATTGTGGACTCTCTGCGCATGGAGCTGAATCAGCGTAACCTGCGAATTCATGCGATTAATAATGCCGTCCTCACCCTCAAGCGCAACGAAACCCACCAACTTACCTCCTTGTTAAGTAAAGATAGCCGATCAAAAACCGCACAACGGGAGTGTCTGGTTTCTGTTGAGGTGGATCGCCATACGGACCCGGAGCAGCTCGCTGAACTGGAAAGCAGTATCCGCGCGATACTGGAAGATGTTCGTATGGTGGTCGAAGATTTTGAACCGATGATGGCGCAATGTGATGCGCTGGAGCAGGTGTTTGGTAGCGCGCTGCACGGATTAGATGAAAATAACATCGCCGAAGTTCGGGCATTTATCGGTTGGCTAAAAAACCATTTTACCTTTCTTGGCTATGACGAGTTTGAGTTGGTCGAAGAGAACGGGGAGAAGCGTCTAGAAGCTATTATGGGTAGCCAGCTTGGGCTGCTGAAATATTGTGATGAACACTGCCGCGAGACACTGGTGAATGAAGGTAACCGGGATGCGGGAGAATTTGTGCTGATCCCCGATATCCTCTCCTTTTCCAAATCGCCCACTAAATCGAAAGTGCATCGCCCGACCTATCCCGATTACATCAGTCTTAAGCGTTTCGATAAGAAAGGTAAGTTGGTAGGGGAGGCGCGTTTCCTGGGGTTATACACCTCAAACGTCTATATCCAGAGTTCTCGGATGATTCCGGTGATTCGACATAAGGTTGATCAGGTAATGGAACGCTCTGGTCTGCATTCACAAGGGCATGACTGGAAGGAATTGCTACAGATTCTGGAGATCTATCCACGAGATGATCTGTTCCAGATCGGGGTTGAAGAGCTGGTCGACACCGCGATGGGGATTTTGCAGATCCACGAGCGTCGCCAGATCAGGGTGTTTTTGCGGCGTGATCATTTCGGACAGTTTTTTTCCTGTTTGGTGTACGCCCCCCGTGATGTATACAGCACCGAATTTCGCTTGGCCGTCGAAGGTATTCTCTGCCGGGAGCTCGGCTGTAATCAGGTGGAATTTAATACCTACTTCTCTGAGTCTATATTGGCACGCACCCAATACATCCTGCGCAGTGGTGAAGAAGTTAAAGCAGATATCGATGTACTGGCGCTGGAAGACATGATCCGTGAGGCCGCACGTAGTTGGGGGGATCATCTTTACGATGCGCTGGTGGAGTCGATGGGAGAGGAGAATGGTATTGCTGCGTTCCATCGCTATGGTGATACCTTTCCGAATAGTTATCGATCTGACTTTGCTCCCCGTACCGCAGTTGTTGATATCGGCCATATGATGACGCTGAGTGGCGAGAAGCCACTAGCGTTCAGCTTCTATCGTGCGCTGGAAAAAGATCAAGATACCCTTAACTTCAAACTATTTAACTTGGGGAGTTCGCTACCCTTATCGGATGTTCTGCCGATTATGGAGAAGCTGGGTTTACGCGTCATTGATGAGCACCCTTATCGGATGATTCTGAATAGTGCGGAGATCTGGGTTCATGACTTCAATTTGATCTATACCGGCAAGGCTAAAATTAGCTTTGATGAAGGCAAGGAGCTGTTCGAAGATGCGTTTCTGAATATCTGGAACGGCAACGCGGAAAGTGATGAATTTAACCGTCTGGTGTTACCGGCTCAGTTAGGCTGGCGTGAAGTGAACATTCTGCGTGCATACAGTGCGTATATGAAACAGATCCGCTTCAACATCAGTAGTGAAGGGGTCAGTGCCGCCCTGAATAATCAGGTCAGTATCACCGGAAAGTTGGTGGCGCTATTCGAAGCGCGTTTTGATCCGAGTGAACATTGTGAAGAGCGTCAGAATCAGTTAGAAGCAGACATATTGTCGGCATTGGAGGAGGTGCCGAGCCTGAATGAAGATCGTGTCATTCGACAATACCTCGCCTTGATTAAAGCAACCCAAAGAACCAATTACTACCAGCTGGAAAAGGGGCATTTGAAGCATTATTACGCGTTCAAACTGATGCCTGAGCAGATCCCGAATATCCCGTTGCCACGTCCAATGTTTGAGATCTTTGTGTTTGCGCCATGGGTGGAGGGCGTGCATCTGCGTGGCGGCCGTGTCGCACGTGGCGGGCTGCGTTGGTCTGATCGTTATGATGACTATCGCACTGAAGTGCTGGGTTTGGTCAAAGCGCAACAGGTCAAAAATGCAGTGATTGTACCCGTGGGGGCGAAAGGGGGCTTTGTCGCGAAGCGTCTGAACCCTGATATGGATCGTAAGGCATGGCAGG
Organism: Oceanospirillaceae bacterium; assembly: GCA_023954795.1. Taxonomy (GTDB): domain Bacteria; phylum Pseudomonadota; class Gammaproteobacteria; order Pseudomonadales; family Balneatricaceae; genus Pontibacterium. The sequence goes on from JAGSHA010000003.1 coordinate 15,988, forward strand.
AGGAGGGGGTTCGTTGCTACGAGACCTTTATTCGCGGGTTATTGGACGTCACGGACAACCTAAAAGAGGGTGAGGTGTTACGTCCGGCTGATGTTGTGGTGCATGACGACGACGACAGTTATCTGGTTGTTGCGGCTGATAAGGGCACGGCGACATTCTCTGACATCGCCAATCGTATCTCCGAAGAGTATGACTTTTGGCTGGGGGATGCTTTTGCGTCCGGTGGTAGTCAGGGCTATGACCATAAGGCCATGGGCATTACCGCCAAAGGCGCCTGGGTCTCCGTTGAACGGCATTTTCGTGAGATTGGCATCAATACCGATAAAGATGATTTTACGGTGGTGGGTATTGGGGATATGGCGGGTGATGTGTTTGGTAACGGTATGTTGCTGTCGAAACACATTCGTCTGGTGGCGGCGTTTAACCATATGCACATCTTTATCGATCCCAATCCGGATGCCGCACGAAGCTGGAAAGAGCGTCGACGGTTGTTTGATCTGCCGCGCTCCAGTTGGAGTGATTACAACACCAAATTGATCTCTGCGGGAGGCGGGGTTTTCTCGCGCGAGACAAAAGCGATCAAACTCAGTGAGGAAGTGAAGTCTTTCACTGGATTAACCGAGAAAAGTGTAACCCCAGCCGAGCTGATCTCTGCATTGATGGCTGCACCGGTTGATCTGATCTGGAACGGTGGCATCGGCACCTATGTTAAAGCGCAGAGTGAAAGCCACTCTGATGTCGGGGATAAAGCCAACGATGCCTTACGTATCAATGCGAACCAGCTGCGCTGCCGAGTGATTGGCGAGGGTGGCAATCTGGGGATGACACAGCTGGCACGTATTGAATATGCGTTAGCGGGTGGCTGCATGAATACCGATTTTATCGATAATGCAGGTGGCGTGGATTGTTCTGACCACGAGGTGAACATCAAGATTCTGTTAAATCAGATCGTATCCGATGGTGACTTAACAGATAAGCAGCGTAACCGGTTGTTGGAGGATATGACCGAGGCGGTCGCTGAACTGGTATTAAAGAACAACTATCGTCAGGTACAAGCGATCAGTATGGCTCAGGCACGTTCCTTTGGGGGAATGGCGGAGTATCGGCGGTTTATTTCGACGCTGGAGCAGGACGGTAAGCTGAACCGAGCATTGGAATTTATCCCTGAAGATGATGCGTTGGCTGAGCGTAAGAGTGCCGGGCAAGGTTTAACCCGGCCAGAGATGTCGGTGTTGATCTCCTACAGCAAAGCCGATCTGAAAGAAGCGTTAATCAAAGCGCGCGTGGCCGATGATCCATACCTGTCACGAGAGCTGGGAACCGCTTTTCCAACCGTATTAGCAGAGCAATACATGCCTCAAATGCAGCAGCATCGTCTGCGGCGGGAGATCGTTGCTACGCAGATCGCGAATCACATTGTGAACCTGATGGGGATTAATTTTGTTGATCGCTTGCGTGCGTCGACAGGCGCAGATGATGCGGCAATTGCGCGGGCTTATGTGCTGGCGCGGGATATTCTGGATCTCGGTCGGGTCTGGGAGCAGATCGAAGCACTGGATTTCAAGGTGGCGGCGGATATCCAGATCCAGATGATGAATGATTTACAGCACTTGGCTCGGCGCACAACACGCTGGTTTGTGCGGAATCGCCGATCAGAGTTGAATTGTAGCGATGAGGCCCAGTTGTTTACCGCGCAGCTTGGCAAGGTCAGTAAGAAGCTAGGTGAATTACTGTGTGGCGAGCCTAAAGTGATCTGGGATCAGGCGTATCAGCGATATCTGGATGCGGGTGTGCCGCAACGTCTGGCAGAACAGGTTGCGGGTGCGAGGAGTTTATACAGTGCGTTGGGAATTATCGAGGTGGCTCAAGAGACCCGTATCGGTGTCGAAACGGTGGCTCATGCCTATTTTGAGCTGGGGGAGCGTCTGGGATTGCAATGGTTCGCACGCCAGCTGAACGAACTGGAAGTGGATAACTACTGGCAGGCACTGGCCCGCGAGGCATTCCGCGATGACATGGATTGGCAGCAGCGTGCGTTGATATCTAACGTATTGGGGTATTATCGTCGTGGTCGAACCATGCCTGATGTGGTGGCGCAGTGGGCCGATACCAATGCCATGCACGTGCAGCGTTGGCAAAATGTTCTGACGGAGTTAAAAAGTGCGGAACGGGAGGAATATGCGATGTACACTGTCGCCGTGCGCGAACTCTTTGATCTGGCTAAAAATAGTGAGTTTAGCGAATCCACCGAAACAGAATATAACGCAATAGAATAATAAGGCTGGCGACGATGTTTTGTGGTCAGTGATACGTTTAAGTACAGCAATGAATGAAATAGTATTTGATCTCCATCTGCCCGCTGAAGAGTATCTGCGGGTGTATCAAGGCAGTGCCCGTGATGTTGTGACCCGGGCACTGGATGGCAGGCGGGTGCGTTTTCCCGCGCATATCCTAAAGCCTTATCTCCTGCATCATGGGATTTCAGGCCGTTTCCGGATCAGTTTTGATCGCAACGGGCGTTTTCAGAAGATTGAAAAACTGGCGTAACTCTGGGTTCCCTATGGGACTGCCCTGTTAATAAAGGGCTGGGTCGCCTATAATCTGCGGCAAATTTTTCCAATGCAGAATACGCCGAGTACCCCGCATGCTATATCCTCTCGCTCGATCCCTGATGTTCCGCTTTGATCCAGAAACGTCCCATGAAGTGGCGTTGCACACGATGAACATCGCATCTGATCTTGGTTTCCACAAATTGATGGGGGCTGCTGAGATTAGCGATCCGGTTGAGGTGATGGGGTTGTCCTTCCCAAACCGTGTGGGTCTGGCGGCAGGTCTGGATAAAAACGGTATCGCTGTTGATGGCCTGGCGGCGATGGGATTTGGCTTTGTTGAAGTGGGTACAGTGACACCTCGCCCGCAGGCGGGCAATCCAAAGCCGCGTTTATTCCGTCTTCCAGAGCAGAGTGCGATTATTAACCGCATGGGCTTTAATAACGACGGCGTTGATCATCTGCTGAAAAACCTGCAGAAGAGCACGTATAAAGGCATTCTGGGTATCAACATTGGTAAGAACAAAGATACTCCGAACGAAAAAGCCAACGATGATTACCTGTACTGTATGCGCAAAGTGTATGACCGCGCGTCTTATATCACCGTTAACGTTTCGTCTCCTAATACTCCGGGGCTGCGCACGCTGCAATACGGCGAGTCGCTGAACAGCTTGCTGGATGCACTGAAATCTGAGCAGGTGCGTCAGGCTAAATTGCATGATCGCTATGTACCGATTGCGGTAAAAATTGCACCGGATATGGAAGAGGAAGAGTTCGAGCTGGTGGCTTCTTCTCTGAAAGCTTATGAGATGGATGCCGTCATTGCGACCAATACAACCTTGTCGCGTGAAGGTGTCGAAGGCTCTCCGTTTGCACAGGAAGCAGGTGGCCTCTCGGGTGCGCCTGTGCGCAATAAGTCGACCCGTGCGATTCGCATTTTGTCGAATGCACTGGATGGTGCGCTGCCGATTATCGGAGTGGGTGGTATCACTGAAGGATTTGATGCGGCAGAGAAGATTGAGGCGGGTGCAAGTCTGGTTCAAATCTACTCCGGTTTTATCTACCACGGACCTCAGCTTGTTACAGATTCTGTGCGCGCTATTCAGGCTCTAAAAGGTTAATTCAGCGCTATACGAGAGAAGCTCCCTTGGTGGGGGAGCTTCTCGAAATTAGTATGCCGAAGCTGTTAATGAAGTGACGGATTCATCTGAATCGAGGATACGCCAGTCTGGCCGCCCCAGTGGGCTTCACGGCCTTCGCGCCAGCCGCTCATCCAGTGGCTACGCAGTTCTATAGTGCTAACAGGGCAAAAGTCCCGGGACTTACCATCAAGACCTGCCTTAAAACCACGGTTGAAAAGGGAAGAGGTACGATCTCGTTTCTGTCTCTTCATCTGTTGGAGCCTCTCTGTTTGATTAGTCTTGAGTTGAGAGCAGATACCAGAGACTTGGTATCCTGTGCTTATCTGTGACGCAATCTTTAAATGTGCGCTTCACAGAACTATATTCATATCGAAAAAACCGGCGCTTTACGATTTAAATTAGCTATCTTGTTACGGTGTTGTAATAAAAATAACCCGAGCGCTAGTGCAAAAACTGAACGTATTCATCAGCTTAACAAGGGGTGTCAGACACTCATTTAAGCATGAATAGTTTTATAGAAATATTGATTAGCATTGAACTGAATTCAGCTTATCTCTGAAAACTTACGTAGGTATATGACAACCATGAACTTTTTTCTCACCTGCCCAAAAGGGGTTGAGTTGCTGCTGGAAGAAGAGTTGCACGCCCTGGGGATTGATGAAACCCGGCAGACGGTGGCGGGTGTTTATTTTCAGGGAGAGCTGGAAGACGCCTACCGCGTATGTTTGTGGTCGCGCCTGGCTAACCGGGTATTGATGTCATTACATCAGTTTGAGGTTGAGACTGCAGAGCAGCTTTATGCTGGCGTGCAAGAGATCAGCTGGTTGGAGCACATGCGTCCAGAGGGCAGTCTGACGATTGATTTTAATGGTCGGACTGACGGCATTAACAATACTCACTTTGGTGCGCTAAAAACCAAAGACGCGATTGTTGATCAGATTCGCGCCCAGACTGGTCGTCGCCCAATGGTTGAGCGGCAGACGCCTGATATTCGGGTTAATGTCCATATCCAGCGAGGTGTTGCAACGCTGAGTCTGGATCTGTCTGGTGATAGTTTGCACCGTCGTGCTTACCGCTTACGGGCAGGTGAGGCGCCGTTGAAAGAGAACCTGGCGGCTGCGCTACTGATTCGTTGTGGTTGGCCTGCAGCGGCTGCAGAGCGCCCGTTATTGGTGGATCCTATGTGCGGCTCAGGCACGTTGCTTATCGAAGCGGTTATGATGGCTGCTGATATTGCACCGGGTTTGCATCGTCGTTACTACGGCTTCAATCGCTGGCTGCAGCACAAACGCGATATTTGGCAGTCGCTGATACAGGATGCCGAAGCACGCAGAGATGCTGGGTTGATGACCTTGACGACTAAGTTTGCAGGCCGGGATATGGATTCCAAGGTGTTGCGTACGGCAAAAGATAACGCTGCGCGTGCGGGCGTTGATGCGTTCATTGAATTTCGTACGGGGCGTATCGAAGATATGCAGCGTGTCGATTTGCCTGAGGCGGAAACTGGACTGATGCTGACCAATCCGCCGTATGGGGAGCGTTTGGGTGAAGAGTCCCAGTTAATGTTCCTGTATCGCCATTTGGGTGATCTGCTTAAGCGCCAGTTCCCTGGGTGGCAGGCGGCGATTTTTACCGGCAATCCTGAGCTGTGTAAAGTGATGGGTCTGCGTGCAGATAAGCAGTACAAATTCTTTAACGGTGCGATCGAAAGCCGTTTGTTTATCTACGGTATTTCCGACAAAGTTGAAGAGAGGTCCGTAGCAGCGGAAGCGCAAACTGAACCCGCAGAACTCAGTGAAGGTGCGCAGATGTTTGCAAACCGTTTGCGTAAGAACCTGAAGCAGATGTCTAAGTGGGTCAGACGCGAAAATATTCAGTGTTATCGCGTATACGATGCGGACATTCCAGAATATCAGGTGGCTGTGGATATCTATGGCGATCAGGTGCATCTGCAAGAATACGCACCCCCAAAGAAAGTGGATAAAGTTAAATCCTTCACCCGTCTGAACGAAGTCATGGCAGCGTTACCTGTTGTGCTGGATATGCCTGCGGAGCGTATTACGTTAAAGCAGCGTAAACGTCAGCAGGGTACTTCTCAGTATGAGAAGCAATCCCAGACCCAGCACTTCTTTGAAGTCAGCGAACATGGCTGTCGATTGCTGGTGAATCTGAAAGATTATCTTGATACAGGGTTGTTCCTCGATCATCGTCCGGTACGTCAGCGCATTCAGCAGGAAGCACAGGGTAAAGATGTGCTGAACCTCTTCTGTTATACAGGCACTGCATCGGTTCATGCTGCTGTTGGTGGTGCAAAATCAACGACCAGTGTGGATATGTCGTCTACCTACCTGAGTTGGGCTGAGCGTAATCTGGAGCTGAATGGCTTTAAAGGTAAGGCGCATAGCTTTATCCGCTCAGACTGTTTCAAGTGGCTGCACAGTCAGTTCAAGCCTGAATATGATCTGATCTTCATGGATCCTCCGACGTTTTCTAACTCCAAGAAGATGTCCAATGTGCTGGATGTTCAGCGTGACCATGTTGAGCTGGTCGAAGCTGCGATGGGATTATTGCGTCCGGGTGGCAAGCTGATCTTCTCCAATAACTATCGTCGGTTTAAGCTCGATTACGATGCGTTGAGTGATTTTCAGGTTCGGGATATCACGCAACAAACGCTGGACCCTGACTTTAAGCGTAACCAGCGTATTCATGTCTGCTTTGAGATCACTCGTCCCGAGTGATCCCTTTTGGCACATTCTCTGCATATATAGCCGGTTAACTGTGCCCTGTTTTCGCATCAGCATTGTGATGGTATGCACTTTATTGGCGCCTCCTTCATGGAGGGCCCCGAAATCCAACGGTTTCAGGGTGACCCGAAGTGGCGCAACCAAAGGACGCTGATACAAAAGCAGGGCATTGATAACTAAAATAACGCACCAAAATGGTGCCTGATTAATTGGTCGGGCTAGTTTATGGTGCATAAGGTCATATACAAGCAGGAGTTAACAGTGGAAAACGTTAACAGTGCCGTTGAAACACTCATTCAGAGTTCCAACACGCTTTTCATACTGATGGGCGCCATTATGGTGTTCGCCATGCATGCCGGTTTTGCCTTTCTTGAGGTCGGAACCGTACGCCATAAGAACCAAGTGAATGCGCTGGTTAAAATCATGACTGATTTTGGTGTGTCTGCGATCGCTTATTTCTTTATCGGTTACTGGATTGCATACGATGTGACGTTCTTTCAGGATGCGGCAACGCTTGCTGAGGGTAATGGTTACCAGTTAGTTAAGTTCTTCTTTTTAATGACCTTTGCGGCAGCGATCCCGGCTATCGTCTCCGGTGGTATTGCTGAGCGTGCTAAGTTCTGGCCGGTTCTTTTGGCGTCAGCGCTGACAGTGGCGTTTGTATACCCATTCTTTGAGGGCATGATCTGGAACGGGAATTATGGTTTTCAGGCATGGCTTGAAAGCTCGTTTGGTGCCGGATTTCATGACTTTGCTGGTTCTGTTGTTGTGCACGGTGTGGGTGGCTGGATTGCGCTTGCAGCAGTATTGCTGCTGGGTATCCGTAAAGGTCGCTATCGTAACGGCAGGCTGGTGGCGTTCCCGCCATCCAATATTCCGTTTCTGGCGCTGGGTGCCTGGATTCTGTCCATCGGTTGGTTTGGTTTCAATGTAATGTCCGCGCAAACACTGGATGGCATTTCTGGTCTGGTGGCTGTGAATACGTTAATGGCGATGGTGGGCGGTATTGTGACCGCTTTGATCGTTGGGCGTAATGACCCGGGTTTCATTCATAACGGTCCTCTAGCGGGTCTTGTGGCGGTTTGTGCAGGGTCTGATGTGATGCACCCAATTGGTGCATTGGTTGTGGGCGGTATTGCGGGTGTGATTTTTGTCTGGTTGTTTACCATTCAGCAGAACAAGTGGAAAATCGATGATGTGCTGGGTGTGTGGCCATTGCACGGATTGTGTGGTGCCTGGGGTGGTATTGCTGCGGGAATCTTTGGTAGCGAAGCGTTGGGTGGCCTGGGTGGTGTCAGTCTGGCGTCTCAGGTGATTGGTACGGTTGCAGGTATTGCTGTTGCGCTGGTGGGTGGTTTCATCGTTTATGGTGTGATCAAGGCCCTTGTGGGTTTACGTCTGGATGAAGAGCAGGAATACAACGGTGCTGACCTTAGTATCCATAAGATCGAATCTACGTTTGTTGATTGATACGTAACACTGCGACACAAAAAAGCCGACGTTAATGTCGGCTTTTTTGTGTCTGAAATATGGCTCTCTACATTTTAAGATGTAGCGAGTGAGAGTGTCCCTTGGGGGAGCGGTTTCGATGTCTGATAATCAGCAGTCCAAGCCCCAGGGTAATGGCTGCACAGCCTGCGTAGTGTAGCGTACTGGCTTCCGTGTGGCTTTGTAGCAGTATGCCAATAAGGATGTAGATAAATGGGATCGCTTCGTAGAGCGGTTCTGGTAGCAAAGAGGCTTCATGCCAGGGTAGATATCGATGGGGGTTCAGTGGTGTGTGCAGTGCATCTGCGCGACGGTTTTTGGAGCGCATGATCCAGATGGCTGATCCGCTACTGTAGAGAATGCCACCGGAAATCGCCTGCAGAAGATCGGTGGGGAAAATAATATTCATGGCCCCAAATACAAGGCAGAAATAGGGCAAAGACTCATAGAGAGGCTTGGGTAACACGGGTGGAGATCTCCATACAGCATACAGGTATATAAGCGAGCCGTAAGTGTAGGAGAGAATTATAAAAAAGCACAAAAAAGCCACCGCAAGGGTGGCTTTTTTTGATTCAGCGCAGCGTTTTTATTCAGGATAGTCGCGTTTGCTTGGGCCAGTGTAAAGCTGGCGTGGGCGACCGATCTTGTTCGGGCTGCTGTGGAACTCGCTCCAGTGAGAGATCCAGCCGATAGTACGGGACAACGCGAAGATCACTGTAAACATAGTGGTAGGAATGCCAATTGCTTTCAGGATGATGCCGGAGTAGAAGTCTACGTTCGGGTACAGTTTACGCTGTACGAAGTAATCATCTTCCAGTGCGATCTGTTCCAGGCGCTTAGCAATTTTTAGCAATGGATCGTCGTCGATACCCAGTTCGTGCAACACTTCGTCACAAGTCTTCTTCATGACCTTAGCGCGAGGGTCGAAGTTGCGGTATACGCGGTGACCAAAGCCCATCAGGCGGAAAGAATCGTTAGGATCCTTCGCACGTGCTACGAATTCTTCAATCTTGGATTCATCGCCGATCTCTTCCAGCATTTTCAGTACAGCTTCGTTAGCGCCGCCGTGAGCTGGTCCCCACAGTGCGGCAATACCGGAAGCGATACATGCGAATGGGTTAGCGCCGGAGGAGCCTGCCAGACGTACGGTAGAAGTGGACGCATTTTGCTCGTGATCAGCATGAAGCAGGAAGATCTTGTCCATCGCTTTCGCCAGAACCGGGCTAGGCTTGTACTCTGCGCAAGGCGTGCCGAACATCATGTGCAGGAAGTTTTCTGCATAGCTCAGATCGTTGCGAGGGTACTGGAACGGCTGGCCGATGGAGTACTTGTAGCACATTGCCGCAATGGTTGGCATTTTCGCTACCAGGCGGTATGCGCAGACTTCGCGGTGGTGAGCGTCGTCGATATCCAGAGAGTCGTGGTAGAAGGCAGACAGTGCACCTACACAAGCAACCATGATCGCCATCGGGTGGGCATCGCGACGGAAACCGTTGAAGAAGTGGTTCATCTGCTCGTGAACCATAGTGTGGTTCTTAACGATATTGACGAACTTTTCTTTTTCTTCAGGGGTTGGCAGTTCGCCGTTCAGAAGCAAATAGCACACTTCCAGGTAGTCAGAGTGTTCTGCCAGTTGTTCGATCGGGTAACCGCCGTGTAAGAGCACACCTGCACCACCGTCAATGTATGTGATTTTAGATTCACATGCAGCAGTAGATACAAAACCTGGGTCATAAGTGAAGCGGCCGCTGCCAGTCAGAGGGCGCACATCAACTACGTCAGGGCCTTCTGTGCCTGTATAGACAGGGAGTTCGATTGCTTCATCCAGACCATCGATGGTCAAACGTGCTTTCTTATCAGCCATTACAGGCTCCTATCATTTCGTTAGTTATATGGACGTCTTAACGTATCAAGACATCTCTTTATTTTGATTTAGGCGACTAAATCAGAATCACTTGTTGGAGCTTGCCCAATATAAAAGGCACACCCAATATAGAGTCTGCGAAGCGTTTGTCAACGCAGACCAAAGGTTGCTTTATTGCATCGCAGCAATTTATGACAAACTTTTAACAATTTTTGTTCTTTTGCTGAATAGGAATTTAGTTGTATTTCAGTGTGGTTAACCCCTGCAGACCTAGACAAAGGGCGTAGAACGGGAGTGTCGCGTTGTATTGTGGTTACGAAATGCTTATACTCTCGCACCGAAGTTTATGTGCCTTAAAAGCGCTACAAGTGCCGAATTAAAGGGACGTGAGCTTTTTGGACGAGGTACTTATCTTTATAGCACTTCCTAGCAACCATGCCCTGCAAGAGGGCAGCAAAGTGTGACAAGAGCCGTGAATAAGAAAAGACCTGTAAACCTAGATCTGCGAACAATCAAACAGCCGCTTCCGGCGATTACATCCATTCTGCACCGTGCGACCGGCGTAGCACTTTTTGTTGCTGCTGCGTTCATGATGTATGCACTGGGTCTATCCCTGGAATCAGAAGCTGGCTTCAACGAAGCCGTTGAAATGTTCGAGAATGGCTTCCTTGCGAAGCTGATTGCGTGGGGATGTGTATCAGCACTGCTGTATCACTTCTTTGCGGGCATCAAACACCTGGTAATGGATTTCGGACACTGTGAAGAACTGGAAAGTGGCTTGAAAGCTGCTCAGGTTACACTGGGTCTGAGCGCTGTAGCAGTCCTTCTGGCGGGAGTATGGATATGGTAACTAGTATTACTAGCTTTGGTCGCAGTGGCCTGTACGACTGGATGATCCAGCGTGTAACTGCTGTCGTTCTTGCTGCTTACACTATTTTTATGATCGGTTATCTGGCATTTGGTGCCGAACTGACATACGAAATGTGGAATTCGCTGTTTGAAGGCACAGCGATGCGCATCTTTACCCTGCTTGCGTTGCTGTCTATGGCTGCACACGTATGGATTGGCCTGTGGTCTGTTTCTACAGATTACATCAAGCCAACTGGATTGCGTTTTCTGTTTCAATCAGGCTCTGGACTAGTGACGTTTATTTACGTCGTTTGGGGCATCCAGATTCTGTGGGGTATCTAAAAGATGTCTAAGCTGCGTACGCTAACTTTCGACGCAATTGTTGTCGGTGGCGGTGGTGCTGGCATGCGAGCTGCACTTCAGCTGGCACAGTCCGGTTTAAACACTGCATGTGTAACTAAGGTCTTCCCGACCCGTTCACACACAGTATCTGCTCAGGGTGGTATTACCTGTGCAATTGCTTCCTCTGATCCAAACGACGATTGGCGCTGGCACATGTACGATACCGTTAAAGGTTCCGACTATATCGGTGACCAAGACGCTATCGAATACATGTGTTCTGTAGGTCCTCAGGCTGTATTTGAGCTGGACCACATGGGCTTGCCATTTTCCCGTACTGAAGCTGGTCGTATCTACCAGCGTCCGTTTGGTGGTCAGTCTAAAAACTTTGGTGAGGGCGGTCAGGCCGCTCGTACCTGTGCTGCTGCTGACCGTACCGGTCACGCACTGCTGCACACCCTGTATCAGGGTAACGTTAAAGCCGGTACTACCTTTCTGAATGAATGGTATGCTGTAGATCTGGTGACAAATGCTGACGGTGCAATCGTTGGTTGTATCGCCATCTGTATCGAAACCGGTGAGACCGTATACATCAAAGCTAAGGCAACTGTCCTGGCGACAGGTGGTGCGGGTCGTATCTATTCTTCTACTACCAACGCTCTTATCAATACCGGTGACGGTATGGGTATGTCCTTGCGTGCAGGTGTTCCTGCTCAGGATATGGAGATGTGGCAGTTCCACCCAACCGGTATTGCGGGTGCGGGTGTTCTGGTTACTGAGGGTTGTCGTGGTGAAGGTGGTTACCTGATCAACAAAGACGGCGAGCGTTTCATGGAGCGTTATGCTCCTAACGCGAAGGATCTGGCAGGTCGTGACGTGGTTGCACGTTCTATGATTCTGGAGATTCTGGATGGCCGTGGTTGTGGTGAAGAGGGTGATCACGTATTCCTGAAGCTGGATCACTTGGGCGAAGAAGTTCTGCACTCTCGTCTGCCTGGTATCTGTGAACTGTCTAAGACGTTTGCAGCAACTGATCCGGTTAAAGCGCCAATCCCAGTTGTACCGACTTGTCACTACCAGATGGGTGGTGTTGCTACCAACATCGGTGGTCAGGCGATTGCGCCGGATGCTGATGGCAACGATCATATCGTTGAAGGTCTGTTTGCATGTGGTGAAGTTGCCTGTGTATCCGTACACGGTGCTAACCGTCTGGGTGGTAACTCCCTGCTTGACCTGGTTGTATTCGGTCGCGCTGCAGGTATCCAGATTGAGAAGCAGCTGCAGGAAGGCTATGAGAACACCGACGCGACAGAGGAAGATCTGGAACGCGCGATGGCTCGCCTGAACAAGCTGAACAATTCTACCAGTGGTGAAAGTGTTTCTGCTGTTCGTAAAGAACTTCAGGACACCATGCAGCTGTACTTCGGTGTATTCCGTGACGGCGAAAGCATGCAGAAAGGTCTGGAACTGCTGAAAGGTATTCGCGCTAAAGTTGATAACTTGCATCTGGAAGATAAGAGTCAGTCATTCAATACTGCACGTATTGAAGCGCTGGAACTTCAGAACCTGATGGAAGTTGCTGAAGCAACTGCGATTGCAGCTGAAGTCCGTAAGGAATCTCGTGGTGCTCACGCACGTAACGATTTCACCGAGCGTGATGACGAGAACTGGCTGTGCCACTCCATGTACTTCCCAGGTGAAAAACGTATCGGTAAGCGTGCGGTTAACTTCGCACCTAAAACCATGGATGCGTTCCCGCCTAAAATTCGTACATACTAAGGAGTTGTTATCATGCTGGTAAGTGTATATCGCTATAACCCTGAGACTGATGACAAGCCTTACATGCAGGATATCCATATCGATATCCCGGGTGGTAAGGACATCATGGTGCTGGATCTCCTTCAGTTGCTGAAGGATAAAGATCCGTCTCTGGCATACCGTCGCTCCTGCCGTGAAGGTGTTTGCGGTTCCGATGGTCTGAACATGAACGGCCTGAACGGTCTGGCTTGTATCACTCCGCTGTCCGCAGTGGTAGAGAATGACAAGCTTGTACTGCGTCCGTTGCCGGGTCTGCCGGTTATTCGCGACGTTGTTGTAGACATGACTCAGTTCTACAAAGCGTACGAGAAAATTAAGCCGTTCCTGATCAATGATACGCCGGCACCGGCGATTGAACGTCTGCAGTCTCCGGAAGAACGTGCTGAGCTGGATGGTTTGTACGAGTGTATTCTCTGTGCATGCTGTTCAACATCTTGTCCGTCTTTCTGGTGGAACCCAGACAAGTTCATTGGTCCATCAGGCCTGCTGCAGGCATACCGCTTCCTGGCGGATAGCCGAGACACCGCGACGCGCGAACGTCTGGCTGATCTGGATGACCCGTTCAGCGTCTTCCGCTGCCACGGCATCATGAACTGTGTGAATGTTTGCCCTAAAGGTCTTAACCCGACCAAGGCAATCGGTAAGATTCGCAACATGCTCATTCAGCAAGCGACCTGATAAAAAGCGGTGCCCTAGGGCACCGCTTTTTTTTGTTCTTTTTGTGCTGAATGAGAAAGACTAATTGTCCGATTAGAAAAAAATGACAATTCAGTGATATTCACACAAAGAATTATTTAAAGCTTCCTGTGAAAAGCTATAGAATACCAACCGCCAAGCACAGGGACGCCTGTGGTGGCAGAGTAAATATACGGTAACGTCAAAGAGGGGCAGGCTGGACAGCGAATCGGCTGGTAAAGCTTAGCAAAGCCCCCTGAGCCAGGGTGATCAAGAATGCAAGAAGGCATCATGGAGTTGATGTGGAAAAATGCGCACCTTTACGGTGGCAACCTTTCCTACATCGAACAACTGTACGAAACCTACCTGATGGATCCGAGTGCTGTTCCACAAGAATGGCGTGAAGAATTCGATCGTTTACCTAAAGTGGGTGACAACCTTACACAGGATGTTCCGCACTCAACTATCCAGGAACATTTCCTGTACCTCGCTAAAAACCAGAAACGCGCTGCACCCGCTGCTGTCAGTTCTGTTAGCTCAGAGCATGAGAAGAAGCAGGTTCGCGTTCTGCGAATGATCAACGCATATCGCGTACGTGGTCATCAGGTGGCAACCATCGACCCGTTGGGTCTGCTGGAACGTGAAGATGTTCCAGATCTGGATCCTCGCTACCATGAATTGTCTGAAGCTGATTACGATACCGTTTTCCAGCTTGGTTCCCTGTTCTTCGGTCCTGAAGAAGCGCCGTTGAAAGACATTCTGGCTGACCTGAAGAAAACATACTGCGGCTCCGTGGGTGCGGAGTACATGCACATCGTTGATACTCAGGAAAAACGCTGGATCCAGTCGCGACTGGAACCAAGTCGTTCTCATCCAGTGGTTGAGTCTGAGAAGAAAATGATGGTCCTTGAGCGCCTGACGGCTGCTGAAGGTCTGGAAAAATACTTGGGTTCACGCTACGCCGGTGCTAAGCGCTTCGGTCTGGAAGGCGGCGAATCCATGATTGTCTGCCTGAACTCTTTGATTCAGCGTGCAGGCAAGCAGGGTACTAAAGAAGTTGTGATCGGCATGGCCCACCGTGGTCGTCTGAACACGCTGGTGAATATCTTTGGTAAGAACCCGGCTGAGCTGTTTGGTGAGTTTGAAGGTAAGAAAATGGTGGAAACGTCCGGTGACGTTAAGTACCACCAGGGTTTCTCTTCCAACGTAATGACCGCTGACGGTGAGGTTCACCTGGCGATGGCGTTTAACCCATCCCACTTGGAAATCTCTGCGCCGGTTGTTGAAGGTTCTGTACGTGCTCGTCAGGATCGACGTGATGATGCGGTCGGTACAACGGTACTGCCGGTCAACATCCACGGTGATCAGGCGTTTGCTGGCCAGGGTGTGGTGATGGAGACATTCCAGATGTCCCAGACCCGTGCTTACAAAACTGGCGGTACAATCCACCTTGTTATCAACAACCAGGTTGGTTTTACCACCAACAAAAAAGAAGACTCCCGCTCTTCTGAGTACTGTACTGATGTCGCGAAGATGGTGTCTGCACCAATCTTCCACGTAAACGGAGACGATCCGGAAGCGGTACGCTTTGTTACTCAGCTGGCGGTAGACTATCGTAACGAATTCAAAAAAGACGTTGTTATCGATCTGGTTTGCTACCGTCGTCGTGGCCATAACGAGGCGGATGAACCATCCGGTACTCAGCCACTGATGTACGCTCAGATCAAGAAACAGAAAACAACGCGTGAGCTGTATGCCCAGCAGATGATCAGCGAAGGTGTTATCACCGCTGAACAGAGCAAGGCGATGGAGAAGGACTACCGTTCTGCACTGGAAAACGGTGAGCACGTAGTACAGTCTCTTGTGCAGCAGCCAAACGAAGAACTCTTCGTTGATTGGCGTCCGTATCTCGGCCATAAGTGGGTCTTTGACCACGATACCGGTGTTGACCTTAAGCTCCTGCAAGAGCTGGGTAACAAACTGTGTGACGTGCCGGACGGCTTCACTGTCCAGCGTCAGGTTCAGAAAATTATTGATGACCGTAAGCGTATGGCTGCGGGTGCAATGGCTCTGAACTGGGGTATGGCAGAATCGTTGGCATACGCTTCTATTCTGGCGGAAGGCCACCCGGTACGTATTACCGGTCAGGATGTTGGTCGAGGCACGTTCTCCCACCGTCATGCGGTTCTTCACAACCAGAAAGATGCAGAAACACATACGCCTCTGGAAAACTTGTCTCCAGAACAGCCGCGTCTGACATTGCATGATTCTTATCTGTCTGAAGAAGCGGTACTTGCATTCGAGTACGGTTATTCAACCACTACACCTAATGCATTGGTAATCTGGGAAGCTCAGTTTGGCGATTTCGCTAACGGTGCTCAGGTTGTTATTGACCAGTTTATTACAAGTGGCGAGCAGAAATGGCAGCGCCTGTGTGGCCTGACGATGCTTCTGCCTCATGGCTTTGAAGGTCAGGGGCCAGAGCACTCTTCTGCACGTCTGGAACGTTATCTCCAGCTGTGTGCTGAACACAACATTCAGGTGTGTGTTCCTACGACTCCGGCTCAGATCTTCCACTTGCTACGTCGTCAGGTCGTTCGACCTCTGCGTAAGCCTTTGGTCGTTATGTCGCCGAAAAGTCTGTTGCGTCACAAGCAGGCAACCTCGACTCTGGAAGAGTTGGCTGAAGGCACGATGTTCAAGCCAGTGATTGCTGAGACTGATCAGCAGGATCCGAGCAAGGTTAAGCGTGTTGTTCTGTGTAGCGGTAAGGTCTACTACGACCTGTATAACCGTCGTGCAGAGCTGGAAAAAGATGATGTTGCCATCATTCGTATTGAACAGCTGTATCCATTCCCTGAGAAGGATCTGGCGCGTGCGCTTGGTGAGTACACAAATCTGGAGTCTGTGGTTTGGTGTCAGGAAGAGCCAATGAACCAGGGCGCCTGGTACTGCAGTCAGCATCACATGCGTTCGATTCTGCACGCTCAGAATCCTAATCTGCACCTTGAAGGTGTAGGTCGTCCGCACGCAGCGGCACCTGCTGTAGGTTACGTATCTGTACACCTTGAACAGCAAGAAAAACTGGTTAACGAAGCAATCAACGGTTGATCAGGTGATCGAAAGTAATCACCTGACGGAGCAACGGTAAAGGAAATAACATGTCCATCGAAATTAAAGCGCCGACTTTCCCTGAATCAGTAGCAGACGGTACTGTTGCAACCTGGCACAAGCAGCCAGGCGAAGCGTGTTCTGCGGACGAGCTGATTGTAGATATCGAAACAGACAAAGTAGTACTGGAAGTAGTAGCACCTGAAGACGGTGTTGTTGCCGAGATCCTGAAAGGCGAAGGCGACACCGTACTGAGTGAAGAAGTACTGGCAACCTTCACCGCAGGTGCAGCGGGTGCAGCAGCACCTGCCGCTGCTGCAGAAGCAGCGCCAGCAGGCGATGCAGATAAGGTTGGTCCAGCGGCACGTAAGCTGATCGACGAAAACGGTCTGGATGCTTCTGCGATCCCAGGTACCGGTAAAAACGGCGGTATCACTAAGGAAGACGTTCAGAACTTCCTGAAAAACAAACCAGCAGCACCTGCAGCACCTGCTGCGGCAGCACCTGCTGCTTCCGCAACAGCGGCGGCACTGAACATCGTAACCGGTGAGCGCGTTGAGAAACGTGTTCCTATGACACGTCTGCGTGCCACTATCGCTAAACGTCTGGTTGAAGCACAGCAGAACGCTGCAATGCTGACCACGTACAACGAAGTGAACATGAAGCCGGTTATGGAACTGCGTAAGCAGTACAAAGACCTGTTCGAGAAGACCCATAACGGTACCCGTCTGGGCTTCATGTCTTTCTTCGTGAAAGCGGCAACTGAAGCACTGAAGAAATTCCCAGCGGTTAACGCATCTATCGACGGTAACGACATGGTTTACCACGGTTACCAGGATATCGGTGTCGCTGTATCTACCGAACGTGGTCTGATGGTTCCTGTTCTGCGTGATACAGATGCAATGAGCCTGGCGGATGTTGAATCGACTATCGCTGACTTCGGTAAGCGTGGTCGTGAAGGTAAGCTGGGTCTGGACGATATGCAGGGCGGTACTTTCACCATCACTAACGGTGGTGTATTCGGTTCCCTGATGTCTACACCTATCCTGAACCCGCCTCAGACTGCAATCATGGGTATGCACAAGATCCAGGAACGCCCAATGGCAGTCAACGG
Organism: Oceanospirillaceae bacterium; assembly: GCA_023954795.1. Taxonomy (GTDB): domain Bacteria; phylum Pseudomonadota; class Gammaproteobacteria; order Pseudomonadales; family Balneatricaceae; genus Pontibacterium. The sequence continues at coordinate 33,681 of JAGSHA010000003.1, forward strand.
TCAGGTTGAAATCCTGCCGATGATGTACCTGGCCCTGTCTTACGACCACCGTATGATTGACGGTAAGGAAGCTGTACAATTCCTCGTGACTATTAAAGACCTTCTGGAAGATCCTGCACGTATGCTGCTGGAAGTCTAAGTCAGCCCAAAACTATAACGAGTGAATTGATAGGATAGGTAAAGAGACATGTCACAGAAATTCGACGTAATCGTCGTAGGTGCGGGCCCTGGTGGGTACGTAGCTGCTATTCGTGCGGCTCAGCTGGGTCTGAAAACTGCATGTGTTGAAAAATGGGTTGATGACAAAGGTGCTGCTGTATTGGGCGGTACTTGTCTGAACGTTGGTTGTATTCCGTCTAAAGCATTGCTGGAATCTACCCATCAGTTCCACAAAGCACAGCACGCTGATGTGCACGGCATCCAGACCGGTGATGTGTCTATGGATGTTAAAGCGATGGTTGCCCGCAAGGATAAAATCGTTGGCAACCTGACCGGTGGTATCGGTGGTCTGTTTAAAGCAAATGGCGTTACTGTGCTGCAAGGCATGGGTAAGCTGCTGGCGAACAAGCAGGTTGAAGTCACTGCTGCTGATGGCACTGCAGCGGTATACGATGCTGAGAACGTGATTCTGGCATCTGGTTCCGTACCTGTGAACATCCCGCCTGCGCCACTGACTGACGGTCTGATTCTGGATAACGCTGGTGCACTGGATATCGATGAAATCCCGGCACGCCTAGGTGTTATCGGTGCAGGTGTTATCGGTCTGGAGATGGGTTCTGTATGGGCTCGTCTGGGTACCAAGGTTACTGTGCTGGAAGCGATGGACGACTTCCTGGCCGCAGCGGATAAAGATGTTGCTCGTGATGCAGCTAAGCTGTTCAAGAAGCAGAATCTGGACATTCAGCTGGGTGCTCGCGTAACCGGTACTGAGATCGTTGACGGCAAAGAAGTTAAAGTGAAGTTCACTGACTCCAAAGGCGAGCAGGAAATCACTGTAGACAAGTTGATCGTAGCTGTTGGCCGTAAGCCACAGACTAACGGTCTGCTGTCTGAAGATTCCGGCGTACAGCTGGATGAACGCGGCTTCATCTTTGTTGATGAGCAGTGCCGCACGGGTGCACCGGGCGTTTACGCGATTGGTGACTCCGTACGTGGTCCGATGTTGGCGCACAAAGCGTCCGAAGAAGGCATTATGGTTGCTGACATCATTGCTGGCCACAAAGCTCAGATGAACTATGACGTGATTCCGAGCATTATCTACACCCATCCTGAGCTGGCCTGGGTCGGTAAAACCGAGCAGGAACTGAAAGCTGATGGTGTGAAGATCAAAGTGGGCAAATTCCCGTTTGCTGCTTCTGGTCGTGCAATGGCTGCTGACGATACCGATGGTTTCGTTAAGATGATTGCATGCGAAGAAACTGACCGCATTCTGGGTGTCCACATGGTTGGCGGTATCGCATCCGAGCTGATTGCTCAGGCGGCGATTGCTATGGAATTCTGCTCTAGCGCAGAAGACCTACAGCTAACCGTTTTCGCTCACCCAACCGTGAGTGAAGCAGTGCACGAAGCCGCTCTGGCGGTGGACGGCCACGCAATCCACATTGCGAATCGTAAAAAACGCTAACCTGACGTTTTAAACTACTCGGCCAGGCACCATTTCGGGGGTACCTGGCCGTTGTATAAAAGTTTGTCGTTGAAATCCCATCTGGGCTGCAACATCGTAACTCTCCATACGAGATTGCAGAAAAACACACTAGTGACAACACAACGGATTAGAGCATGAATCTTCACGAGTACCAGGGTAAACAGCTGTTTGCCACATATGGTCTGCCGGTTTCTAAAGGAATCGCGGTAGATACTCCAGAAGCTGCAGCTGAAGCAGCTACAAAAATTGGTGGCGATAAGTGGGTTGTTAAGACTCAGGTGCACGCTGGCGGCCGTGGTAAGGCTGGTGGTGTGAAACTGGTTGACTCCCCTGCTGAAGCACAAGAGTTTGCAGCGAACTGGCTGGGCAAAAATCTGGTGACTTACCAGACTGATGCGAACGGCCAGCCTGTCGCTAAAATTCTGGTAGAAGATTGCACCGATATCGCTAACGAGCTGTATCTGGGCGCAGTTGTAGACCGTTCTTCTCGTCGTATCATTTTCATGGCATCTACTGAAGGTGGTGTGGAAATTGAGAAAGTAGCAGAAGAAACTCCAGAAAAAATCCTGAAAGCTGAAATCGATCCTTTGACTGGCGCACAGCCATATCAGGGCCGTGAGCTGGCGTTCAAGCTGGGTCTGGAAGGCGATCAGATCAAGCAGTTCGTTAAGATCTTCCTGGGTCTGGCACAGATGTTCCAGGAAAAAGATCTGGCGCTGCTGGAAATCAACCCGCTGGTTATTACTGACGAAGGCAACTTGCACTGTCTGGACGCTAAAGTAGCGATCGACGGCAACGCTGTATACCGTCACAAAGATCTGCAGGCTATGCACGATCCATCTCAGGAAGACGAGCGCGAAGCGCACGCAGCTGAGTGGGATCTGAACTATGTTGCTCTGGATGGCACTATCGGTTGCATGGTTAACGGTGCAGGTCTGGCAATGGGTACTATGGACATCGTTGCTCTGCACGGTGGCTTCCCTGCTAACTTCCTGGACGTTGGCGGCGGCGCGACTAAAGAGCGTGTTACCGAAGCATTCAAACTGATTCTGGCTGACGACAAGGTGAAAACCGTACTGGTTAACATCTTCGGCGGTATCGTTCGTTGCGACCTGATTGCAGAAGGCAGCATCGGCGCAGTGAAAGAAGTGGGTGTAAACGTACCGGTTGTTGTACGTCTGGAAGGTAACAATGCTGACCTGGGCTCCAAGCTGCTGGCTGAGTCTGGTCTGGATATCATCGCCGCAACTAGCTTGTCTGACGCAGCTCAGCAGGCAGTAAAAGCAGCGGAGGGTAAATAATCATGTCCGTTTTGATTAACAAAGACACCAAAGTAATCTGTCAGGGTTTCACTGGTGGTCAGGGTACCTTCCACTCTGAACAGGCTATCGCTTACGGCACCAAAATGGTTGGTGGCGTAACACCTGGCAAAGGTGGTTCTGAGCACCTGGGTCTGCCAGTATTTAACACTGTTGCAGAAGCTGTAGAAGCGACTGGTGCTGAAGCATCTGTTATCTACGTTCCTGCACCATTCTGTAAAGATTCCATTCTGGAAGCGGCTAACGGTGGTATCAAACTGATCGTTTGTATCACTGAGCACATCCCGGTTATGGACATGCTGGAATGTAAAGTTAAGTGTGACGAGCTGGGCGTTCGCCTGATCGGTCCTAACTGCCCAGGTGTTATCACTCCGGGCGAATGTAAGATCGGCATCATGCCAGGTCACATCCACCTGCCAGGTAAAGTCGGTATCGTATCCCGTTCCGGTACGCTGACTTACGAAGCTGTTAAGCAGACAACTGACTACGGTTTCGGCCAGTCTACTTGTGTTGGTATCGGTGGTGATCCGATCCCAGGTTCTAACTTCATCGATATTCTGGAAATGTTCCAGAACGACCCACAGACTGAAGCGATCGTTATGATCGGTGAGATCGGTGGTTCTGCTGAAGAAGAAGCGGCTGCTTACATCAAAGCAAACGTAACTAAGCCTGTTGTTTCCTACATCGCTGGTGTAACTGCTCCTGCAGGCAAGCGTATGGGTCACGCGGGTGCGATCATCTCCGGCGGTAAAGGTACTGCTGATGAGAAATTTGCGGCTCTGGAAGATGCAGGCGTTAAGACTGTACGCTCCCTGGCGCAGATTGGTGACGCACTGAAAGAAATCACTGGCTGGTAAGCAATTACCTGTTAGTTATTCTAAGAAAAGGGCAGCTTCGGCTGCCCTTTTTGCGTTTTAGCTCCGGTGTAAGGTATCAGTCGATTTGGCCTTTGATATACTGGCGCTCCTATCTCAAAGGTGACTTATGGTCGATCTCCCGCTATTTCCACTGCCGGTTGTGCTGTTTCCAGGAACACGTTTGCCGCTACAAATCTTTGAGCCCCGCTATCTGAGGATGGTAAAGGAGGCGATGAAAAGTGAGAGTGGGTTTGTGATGGTCCAGTCGCTACCTGGTGAGGCCAAACCAGAGCAAGGTCAGTCATTTTGTTCCGTCGGTTGTTACGGTGAGATTGCCGACTGGCATCCATTGCCGAATGATCTGTTGGGTATTGAGCTGGATGGACTTCATAAAGTAATGATTCATAGTCATCGCGCAGAGGCGGATGGTTTGCTGATTGGTCAGTGTGAATATCTTGCCGCTGATCAGCAGACAACCGTGGCAGAAAAGCATCAGGCATTGGTGCAGTTGCTAAAGGATCTGCAAAAGCACCCTATGATCGAGATGATCGGGTTGGATATAGATTACCGTAATGCCACTGAGGTGGGTTATAAACTGGCTGAGTTTTTGCCGTTCAGTCCGGCAGAGAAGCAGTTATTGTTAGAAAGTGATGATGCTCTGTTACGCCTTGATGCAATCCAGTCATTGTTACAGCAGTTAGGTGGAAAATGAGCGATCTAAAACAATTATTGGCAACCGCACTGGATAATCGTAGTGAACTGTTGTCATCTCTGCACAACGAAAATACAGATTGTTATCGTCTGTTCCATGGCACGAACGAAGGTATGCCCGGACTGACTGTTGACCGATATGGTCCACAGTTGCTGATTCAGAGTTTCCATGAGCCGGTATCCGACGCGAATTTGGCGGAGATTGAGCAGCAATGTGCTTTGATCTTTTCACCAGAAGAAGTGGTCTATAACGACCGTAGTGCAAAGAACTCCCGACGTAGCGATGACAGCCGGCTGTTACGATCTGAATACGTAGGGCAAGAGTTGGGCGTCAATTACCGCGTACGTGGTAAACATGAGGGACAGGATCCGCTGTTGTTCCTTGATATGCGAGCAGGGCGACGCAAGATATTGGCGCTGGCAGAAGGTAAATCGGTACTTAACCTCTTTTCCTATACCTGCGGTGTGGGGGTCTGTGCCGCAAAGGCGGGCGCGACAGAGGTGGTCAATGTGGATTTCTCAACGCGCAACCTGGATGTCGGTCGGGAAAATGCTGAGTTGAATGCTATCGATGATGCCCGGATCAAGTTTGTGCAAAGTGACTTTTTTACGGCCGCGAAGCAATACGCCGGTATCCCCGTCAAACAGCGTGTACGTCGAGGTCAGAAGCCGCGACCGTTTCCCCGCATTGATGAGCAGCAGTTTGATCTGGTCTTTCTGGACCC
>JAGSHA010000032.1 GCA_023954795.1 Oceanospirillaceae bacterium
GGAGACCATTCATGAAACCCGGCAAGAAAAGCATTCTGCTTGGCATCGTCACCCTTATTATCCTAAGGGAGACCATTCATGAAACCCGGCAAGAAAAGCATTCTGCTTGGCATCGTCACCCTTATTATCCTAAGCTTTTTTCTGTTCGATCTCGGACGTTTCCTTGATTTCTCCTATATCAAAACTCAACAGGAAACGCTGTCGATCTTCGTTACCGACAACCTTTGGCTTAGCATCGGCCTCTACTTCAGCATTTACATCGTAGCCACCGGCCTATCCCTCCCCGGCGCTGCCGTACTCACCCTGCTGGGGGGCGCGTTATTTGGCACACTTTTAGGCTCTGTCGTTGTGTCTTTTGCGAGCTCAATTGGTGCAACCGTTGCGTTTCTGGCGGCACGATACCTTGCACGCAGCTTTGTCACACGCCGCTTTTCCGTGCTGCTGGCCCCTATCAATCGCGGTATCAAACGAGATGGCATCTCATACCTTTTCAGCCTTCGACTGATTCCTCTATTTCCATTCTTTGCGATTAATTTGGTGATGGGCGTCACGCACATGCCGGTTAAAACCTATTACTGGGTTAGCCAGCTAGGCATGCTCCCTGCGACAATAATATACGTAAATGCCGGCACTCAACTTGCCGCACTGAAAGACATCCAAGGTGTTCTTTCCCCCTCCATCCTAGCGTCACTTGCGCTGCTAGGACTATTTCCCTGGATTGCACGCGCTGCCATCAAGGTCGTTCAGAAACACCGCATCTATAGAAAATTCACCAAACCCACTCACTTTGATCGCAACCTGCTAGTGATTGGCGCAGGCGCAGGCGGACTTGTTACCGCCTATATCGCAGCAGCCGTAAAAGCCAAAGTAACCCTCATTGAAAAGAACAAAATGGGAGGCGATTGCCTCAATACGGGATGCGTGCCTTCAAAAGCGCTTATCCGCACCAGCCGCTTTCTTGCAGACATCCGCAATGCGAAGACCCTTGGCATCCATAACGCAGAGGCAGATTTTGAATTTTCGGACATCATGCAACGCGTCAAACAGGTCATTGCCCAGATAGAACCGCACGATTCAACAGAACGCTACGAAAAACTTGGCGTTGAATGCCTATCCGGCGAAGCAAAGTTAGTCTCACCCTGGGAGATAGAGGTTAACGGACGACGCCTATCGGCCCCCAACATTGTTCTGGCAACAGGCGGAAGACCACGGATACCAGATGTACCGGGCATTCATGATGTAGCACCGCTCACATCCGATACACTATGGGAGATAGACGAACTTCCTCCGCGTTTATTGATATTAGGAGCAGGCGCGATAGCCTGCGAACTTGGCCAATGCTTCAACCAGTTTGGCAGTCAGGTCACGATAGTGCTACGCGGCAGCCAGATTCTTTCACGCGAGGACCAGGACGCCGCCACCCTGGTTGCAGACCGCCTCACTCAGGAAGGCATCAACATTTGCTATCAGCACATGCCGGTGGAATTTCGCTCACTCGATAACGGCTACGAGCTTATAGCTCAGCATCAAGGCACGCAGGTGAACATTGGATTTGACCGGGTTTTGGTTGCCACAGGACGTACCGCCAACCTAGAAGGCCTCGGACTGGAACAACTTGGGATCGATACGAAAGACCAAGAGCTGCTTGAAGTCGATCGCTTCCTACGCACCCGCTGCCCCAATATTCTCGCCTGCGGGGATTTGGTCGGACCTCATCAGTTCACACACGCAGCAGGCCATCAAGCATGGTATACCGCCGTTAATGCCCTGTTTGGCAACATCAAAAAGTTTGCAGTAGATCATCGCTATATCCCTTTCACCATCTATACCTCACCAGAAATAGCACGGATAGGGTTAAACGAGAAAGAGGCTGATGCTCAGGGAATTTCTTATGAGATCACCCGCTACGATCTGTCAGATCTTGATCGGGCTATCACCGACTCAAACGACTACGGCATGGTGAAAGTACTGACTGTACCGGGTAAAGACCGCATTCTTGGCGCCACCTTGGTAGGCAGTCACGCATCAGATATGCTGGCGGAGTTCGCACTGGCTATGCGTCATGGCCTTGGGTTAAACAAAATCCTCGGCACCATACATGCCTACCCTACCTTCTCAGAAGCCAATAAGTTTGCCGCCGGAGCATGGAAACGCGCCCATAGCCCAGAAAAACTATTAACATGGATCGAAAAGTACCATCGCTGGCGCAGACGCGAACAACACAGACAAGCATCCGATTTGAAATAGGAACACCGAGAGGCTAACCGAGAAACTTTTTCCGTAACAAGCGACAGGCATAAGGCGCGGCCTGTCGCAGCCAATACCACTGATATAGCAGCGTCAGCCTCAACCACCCCTTAGCTCTATATTTTCGGGCACTGGTCTCTAATTTACACGGGAGCATCTGCAACGACACTCCCGCTAAACGCAAACGCCACACCAACACATGATCTTCGCCGTAGGGCAAATCTTCGCGATAACCACCCACCTTCAGAAAAGTGGATCGAGGCAGGCAAAACGCCTGATCACCAAAGGGCACACCCAACCAGCGTGAACGCAAATTCGCACTGAACGCATTTAACCAAATCGGTCCGCGACCATCCTGAGCGAAGATCAGTTGATAATAGAGCAGCGCCCGAGGCCGAGACAACAGCGCCTCCCTCAATGCAGCCACTCCTTCTTCCGTTAACACAGAGTCCAGATGCAAAAACCAGAGATACTCCCCGGTCGCTACCTTTACAGCTGCATTCATCTGTTGCGCACGACCACGAGACGCGACAACAACCTCAGCCGAACAACTCTGCTTTACGAGCGTGGCTAAATGCTTACTTTCTGGGCACAACGCCACAATGACCTGCCAGCACGCCGGCAGCATATGTAACCGGCCCAAGAGCGGAGGCACATCCGGCTCGCCCGGTCCGATCGGTATGATAACGCTGACAGACATTAGATCTCGCTGCAGCTGGAGCCATACTTAAAGCAACTGAAGCAACGATGATGCTTCATGCTGATACGCACCTCCAACGCCTCGGCAAGCGAACCCGCCAAATCATACTCACGATCATCATCCACCAAGGTACACGCGTATACACGCATCAGCCCATCTTGCTTCACAACCATCTTGCTAAAGGCACACATAAAGCCAGCACGAGTTTCTGCTGAGTGATATTGAGTCATGCAATTCGTACTGATATCAGGCCCTCCCCCCACACTGCCGGGCGGCAGAAAATCAGGAAAGGCTACAAATGCGAGATCATCCTGAATGCCTTGCGCATTGAACAACTCTCGATAAGCCAATTCGACAGCACTCTTGTCCTCATCAGGCTGCATATGACGGGCGACGGAGACCGAAAAACCTTTGTGCTGCAGCATCCGGATACCATCGAGTGCCCGTTGAAAATTCCCTGCACCACGCCCTTCGTCATGTTCATGCTCATCAGGAGAATCCAGACTCACACGAAAACTGACTGGATACTGAGCCTGCAGCAACACATCCAGCTCACCAATGCGTTTGTGCAACGCCTCAGTACCATTTGTGAGCACCAAACAGGGCTTATATTGCGCAGCAAGGCTCAGGATTTTCACCAGATCCTTCGCCAAAAAAGGCTCTCCCCCAGTAAAAGAAAACTGCTCAACGCCCAGCAGTAACGCTTCCTTTACGAAAGGCTCAGCATCTGCCAGCTTCACCAGCCCAAGCCGCTGATCGCCCGGACCTGATCCCTCAAGACAGAAATCACAATTCAGGTTACAAGCCGTGCCCGTATGAAACCAAAGCTCGCGCAACATAGAAGGCTCAATATAACCACGTTTTGCCCCATCCGCCGTCTCATACCAATCACGACTACGAATCCGCTCCATTCCAACCTCGCAACTCATACCAACACTTAATCGCCGCTATACTACTTTGACGCCCGACCATACTCATTTGATTGCCAGCGATTAATTATCGCCAGTAAAGACTGCCTCGCGGGGCGTGGATCCTTACGCAAACTTTTGCTGACCCGCTCAAGATCATCCAACCGATCAACGTCCGAGCAAGGAGCAGACCAGCCGACACTCTGACCTGCCCGCTTACATAGCTGCTGCAAAGAAGCCCCCAACTGCGGTGTACTCCACGGCATCGGTTTCAGTTCAGGCCAGGGTTTCCGATTAGCCATCAAAGAGACCCCGCCATCTTCAGCCGCTGCAAAAACTGCATCGTGATCAGTCAGCATCTCCACAGCCTGTGCGAGTATTCTTGCATTCAATTCCGGCGCATCAGAACCAATCACCAGCAGCTGGCTTGCCCCTTTGCTTCGAAGCAGACGATCAATCGTCTCTATACGCTCCCCGAGATTTCCTTCACTCTGCGGAACAATAGACACTGACCGGCGCAATAAGCTCGCAGCCCATGTGATTTCAGTATCAGAGTGAGGAGCAATAACAACAGGACCCGGCCAATGCTCAAGATCTTCCAGTGCACACGCCAATAAACCCACAGCGATTTCAAAGGCCGCCTGCTCACCAAGATCCGCCGCCAGACGCTGCTTTCCAAAGCCCAAAGCAGGACGCTTACAAAAAAGAACCAGTGTAGTGTCAGACATCTATACTCAACTCTGTTTAATGACATTACGCACTGATAAAACAAAAAAGGCAGTCATAACGACTGCCTTTTCGGGGTGTGGGCGAGTTATGACTCTCGGAACCAACTCGTACCCTCACGGGTGTCTTTCAGAATAATCCCCTGCGCCGCCAGCTCATCACGGATACCGTCCGCCGCCGCAAAGTCCCGATCTTTCTTCGCTTGAGCACGCTGCTCAATCAACACTTCAATCGCATCGGAACTCAGCTCACCCTCTTTATCTTCCCCTTTCAGGAAACTATCAGGATCTTGCTGCAACAACCCCAGAATACCAGCCAGGCGTTTTAGCTGAGCCGCCAACTGACCTGCTTCAGCACGATTCTCTCGCACCGCAATGTTCAGCTCAGTCACCAACTCAAACAACACCGCCATTGCTTTTGGTGTGTTGAAATCATCGTCCATAGACGCGTAGAAACGCTCATCGAAATCATTTTCAAGCGGCGCATCATTTAGCTCAACACCCCGCAATGCCTGATAGAAACGCTCCAGTGCACTACGCGCTTCTTTCAAGCTGTCTTCGCTATAATCGATATAGCTGCGGTAGTGTACGCTGGACAGGAAATAACGGACCACTTCTGAGTTGTACTTTTCAAGCACATCCCGAATGGTGAAGAAGTTGCCTAATGATTTGGACATCTTCTCTTTGTTTACCCGAACCGGGCCTGCATGCATCCAGGTGTTAACGTACTTAACACCGTTTGCCGCTTCTGACTGCGCGATCTCATTCTCATGATGAGGAAACGGCAAATCAGGTCCCCCGCCATGGATATCGAACGTGCTACCTAAGCAGCACTTGGACATTGCAGAGCATTCAATATGCCAACCCGGGCGCCCCGGACCCCATGGAGATGCCCAGCTCACCTCACCCTCTTTCGCTGCTTTCCACAGAACAAAATCAAGCGGGCTTTCTTTAGCATCTTCGACGTCAACACGCGCACCGGAGCGCAACTCGTCTACATTCTTGTTGGTCAGGCGTCCATACGTTGCAAACTTCTCAACGCGATAATAAACGTCACCGTTACTCGCGGCGTATGCGTAACCCTTCTCGATGAGCGTCGACACCATCTCAACGATATCATCAATATGACCGGTCGCACGCGGTTCCTGATCCGGACGTAAAACAGAGAGACGGTCTTCGTCTTCATGCATCGCTGCAATCATTCGCTCCGTCAGCTGGTCAACGGCCTCGCCATTTTCGCCTGCACGCCTGATGATTTTGTCGTCAACATCGGTGATGTTACGGACGTATTCCACATCCCAACCACGGGCACGCAGGTATCGGGTAATAACGTCAAAAGACACCATGACCCGGGCGTGACCGATATGACAGAGGTCATATACGGTAATACCGCATACGTACATTTTGATCTTCCCCTCTTCCAATGGCACGAAAGGGGCTTTCTCTTTTGTCAGCGTGTTATAAATCTGCAGCACTGATCTCTCCACTATCTCTGTCGGTTATTACTTCTGTGCTTTTGCCCAAGAGTCACGCAGACCCACTGTGCGGTTAAACACGAGTTTGTCACTGCTAGAGTCAGAATCAACACAGAAGTAACCGGTACGCTCGAACTGGAATCGGCTTTCTGCTGGCACGTCTTTCAAGCCCAGCTCTACGCGTGCATCACTCAGCACTACAAGTGATTCTGGGTTGATGAAGTCTTTAAAGTCACGTTCTTTGTCACCATCAGGATTCTCTTCGGTGAACAAACGATCATACATACGCACTTCACATGGCAAAGAGTTGTCTGCAGATACCCAGTGCACGACGCCTTTCGCTTTGTAGCCAACCGGATTCTCACCTTTAGTGGCCGGGTCGTAGCTACATTTCAGCTCAACAACGTTCCCCGCTTCGTCCTTAATCACTTCATCACAGGTGATCACGTAGCTACCACGCAAACGCACAGCCACACCCTGCGTCAGACGCTTCCACTTACGCGGAGGCACCTCTGCGAAATCATCCTGTTCGATCAACAGGTTGCGCGTGAAAGGAACGGTACGGACACCCATGGTTTCATCTTTCGGATGAGCCGGCAGCTCAAACCACTCTTCAGCCGCTTCATCGTAGTTGGTGATAGTGACTTTCAGGGGCTGCGTAACGCACATCGCACGCGGTGCACTGCTATCCAAATTTTCGCGGATAGATGCCTCTAGCATACCCATATCAACGGTACTGTTAGAGCGAGTTACACCAATGCTGTCGCAGAAGTTGCGAATAGACTCAGGGGTATAACCACGGCGACGCAAGCCCGAAATAGTGGGCATACGTGGATCATTCCAAGACCCTACAATGTGCTCGTCAACCAGCTGTTTCAACTTACGCTTACTGGTCACGGTGTAGTTGATATTCAGACGGGCAAATTCTGTCTGTTTTGGCTGCGCAGGCACCGGCAGGTTTTCGATAAACCAATCATACAGCGGACGATGCTCTTCAAACTCCAGCGTACACAGAGAATGCGTAATGCCTTCGATGGCGTCAGACTGACCATGCGCAAAATCGTAAATCGGGTAGATGCACCATTTGTCACCGGTCTGATGATGAGACATGTGCAGAATACGATACAACATCGGATCACGCAGAATCATGCTTGGCGAAGCCATATCGATCTTGGCACGCAATGAGCAAGCACCTTCTGCAAACTCACCGTTTTTCATCTTCTCAAACAGCTCAAGGTTTTCCTCAACGCTGCGATCTCTGAACGGGCTATTACGCCCTGGCGTGGTGAAATTGCCACGATAGTCACGTGCATCTTCCGGGCTTAGGTCACAAATGTAAGCCTTACCCTCTTTGATCAGATGCACAGCCCAGTCGAAAAGCTGCTGAAAATAATCAGAGGTGTAACGGACATCGCCGCCCCACTTATAACCAAGCCAGCTTACATCAGACATAATTGCATCGATGTATTCCTGACTTTCTTTCTCTGGGTTCGTATCGTCAAAACGCAGATTACATACGCCGCCAAACTTCTCAGCGGTACCGAAGTTCAGACAGATCGATTTTGCATGACCGATGTGCAGATAACCGTTGGGTTCCGGCGGAAATCGAGTCACTACTTTATCGTGGGTACCCGCTGCCAGATCATTTTCAATCATCTGATGGATAAAATTGGAAGCCTTGCTGGTTTCGTTATTACTCATATCTAACGTCTTGTCGCTACTATTCGCTGCTTCTGGAGCCTGATAACACAGGCACTTTTGATGCGAGCCATTATAAACAGATCACCGCTTGAAAGCATCGTCAAGCCACGCCTAATTGCTTGATTGAACGGATAAATTAACGCGCGCATCTGTAAGTTAGATGCGTTCAACTGCTACTTGCGTATAATAGGGGCAAAAAACGAGTCAGAATCGGGAAAATCATAATGATCATCTTGCAGACCAATCTGGGTGACATCACTCTGGAACTGGATTACGAGAAAGCACCAAAAACCGCTGAGAACTTCGAACAATACGTTCGCGACGGCTTTTACGACGGTGTTATCTTTCACCGCGTGATCAACAACTTCATGATTCAGGGCGGAGGCTTCGAGCCAGGCATGGTACAGAAAGACACCCGTGCGCCAATCGAAAATGAAGCTGATAACGGCCTGACCAATAAGAAATACACAATTGCCATGGCACGCACCATGGACCCACACAGCGCATCAGCTCAGTTCTTCATCAACGTAGCGGACAACAGCTTTCTGGACCACTCTGCTAAAACGATGGAAGGCTGGGGATACACGGTCTTTGCCCAAGTTGTAGAAGGCGAAGATATCGTAGACAAGATCAAGTCCGTATCCACCACCATGCGCGCAGGTCATCAAGACGTACCTGCAGAAGACGTTATCATTACTGCCGCCACCATTAGCGAGTAATAAGACGCCCTCCATGCGCACCCTGTTTATCTCTGATATACACCTCAGCGAAACGCGTCCGGACCTTACTCGGGCGCTGCTGAATTTCCTGCATGACGCTCGCTCAGATTGTGACCAGCTTTTTTTGCTTGGGGACATCTTTGATGCCTGGATAGGTGATGACTTTATTCATCCAGACCTGACCCCCGTCATCGATGCACTCAAGATACTCTCCGAGCAAGGAACAGAAATTTTCTTCCAGCACGGTAATCGAGACTTCTTGGTGGGTAAGCAATTTGCTTCTCGGATTGGTGCCGAACTTTTACCCGAAGAAAGCATCATCCAACTGCCTGACGGCCAATCTGCACTGATTATGCACGGCGACCAGCTGTGTATTGATGACAATGAGTATCAACAATTTCGGACATTGGTTCGCAACGCCGACTGGCAAAAGGACTTTTTGAGCAAAACACTGCCAGAAAGACTGGAGATCGCTCGCCAACTGCGCGCAGCCAGCAAGGAAAAAAACGCAGAAAAATCGCAGGACATAATGGATGTCAACGCAGGCAGCGTGCAAGACGCACTCAGAAGCGCTGAATGCCAACTGCTTATCCATGGCCACACCCATCGCCCCGCCATTCACCAGCAGCAACTCAACCACCAGGCAGGCACACGCATCGTACTGGGAGACTGGGATAAAGAGCTGTGGTATCTAAGCTGCAACGAAGCAGGCTGTGAACTTCTACACGAACCGATTAGCAGCACGCACTGACCAACCCTGATCAGTGCGCACACCGTGTGTCACACTTATACGCGCAACAGACCAATCAAGCGGTTACCAGGATGGCTCCCCACTATGAAAGCGGAATTCATCATCTGACGCCAAAATAAGCTCATTTTCTTTCACACGGAAAAATTCAACGCGCTCATCTATTGGCTCACCCGCATATTGCCTAGCCAGACCTAGGTAGTCCTGATAATGACGCCCCTCAGACTTCAGCAGCGAACGGTAAAACTTTGCCAGCTCACTGTCCAAAAACGGCGCCAGCTTGGCAAAACGCTCACAGGAACGCGCCTCGATATACGCCCCGATAATCAGAATATCAATAAGACGCCCGGGCTCGGACGTACGCACGTGCTGACGCAACCCCCCGGCATAACGCGCGGATGACAGATGCCCATACTCAATATCACGCGCATCCATGAGCTCCAGCACCTGCTCAAAGTGAATCAACTCTTCACGCGCTAATCGAGACATTTTATTCAGCAAGTCAGGCCGATCCACATAGCGAAACATCAATGTCATCGCCGTTGACGCTGCTTTCTTTTCACAATGCGCATGATCAATCAGCAAAATATCCTGCTGCTTTACTGCTTCATCAATCCAGCGATCCGGCGTTTCACACCCCAGAAAGCCCTTAATCTCTTCCAGTACTTCCACTCAGAAACCTCTGACTAAACTCGCCTTGCACCGACCCAGGACTGGCCGCACCTCAGCCAACAATTATACCCACCAACCTTAAGACAACCAAACGACCGATATCACCATCAACCCTCTCCACAAACAAAAAAGCCCCGCACAAGCGAGGCCTTTAAGCGCAAGAGGAGAAGAATCACTCGATAACAAGCGTATCTATCAGATCAATCATAAACTCTGTTTCTTCTTCGGTCATCGGCTCCCACTCCTCCAGATTCATACTCTGAAGAACACCTTTACCCTTCTCATCTTCATGCATAGAGAACAAACGTTCCTCAAGGCGCGGTATAAACTCCTGCATAGTCGGACCAACCAGCAGAGAGTGATGCACAACACTAATCTGACTGCTCACCAACACCTTCATCTGACCTTTGATCAAATCAGACAGCTCATCGTAAGCATCTTTCAAAAAGAAGCCCACATCAGCATTTCCATTCAACAGGTTTTTAGCCACGATAACGTAGGTATCAACCTCTTTGGTACTGACATTACTTCCATCAAGGTCCGCTGGCTCCAACATGATCATACCCATGGTATGAACATCAGGATCATCGGTCGTTGCCACAGTGATACCTGCCTGCAACTCCTCAACAGAATTGATTGATGACTCAGCACTTACGGCAATCACAGTTTCGTCGGGACGCTCCTGCGGTCGCGCTATCGCCTTAAAGCCTAACTCCCTTACCAGCATGGATGCATCGTAAGGATTGGCATAAATCATATCAATCTTGTTGTCACGAATATCGCTACGCTGCTTTTCGAAGCAATCATATAACTCCAGATGGACCCCAACCTCCAGTTGACGCTGCAACCAGGTGTTGAAAAAGTACCAACCCGAGATATGATCCGGAGCAAAATCCGGACTAACTGTCAGGTTATACGCCATTTCAGTACTCCTTTACATCAGGGTTGCGTAGAGCTCTTCGCTCTCCTTGATTTTGCTTCGGGAAGGCTTACGGCGCACAGAGGTATAACCCACCAATTTACCGTTACGAATATTTGGAATAACCGTTGCCTTCACCCAGTAGTAAGAACCATCTTTTCGCAGATTCTTAACATACCCGTGCCACTTTTTGCCTGCCTCAATGGTTTCCCAAAGCCCTGAAAATGCTACAGCAGGCATATCAGGATGACGCAGGATATAGTGATTTACACCGATCAACTCATCCCTGGTATAACCCGACATATCGATAAATGCCTGGTTTGCATGAGTAATAATTCCATTAGGATCGGTTCGCGAAACAATCAGCTTCCCATCAGGATAAGGCACTTCACGATCAACCACCGTCGCAGTGCGCGAAGTGCCGTCGTGATAACTAATTGCTACTTCCCGGCTTTCACCGGTGTCTTGATCTGACATTACACAAGCCTTGTTACTGATTCTTTCCGTGAAATCTGTTACAGGATTTTACCAATCGCTTCCGCTGCACGCTTAACATCCAGGAAGATCAAACCCAGACGCGCATTCGGCTTAGCAACAACAGTCAACACAGAATCATTATTTGCGTGAGTCATCAGAATGTAACCCTGATCACCTTTAACCAGCACCTGCTCCAGCTCTCCACGAGCCAGCTCATTCGCTGTACGCTCACCGAGGGAAAGCATCGCGGCGCTCATTGCACCTACGCGATCCTCATCCATACCTGAAGGCAGCAGAGCAGCAATCATCAAACCATCGGTTGAGATAACTGCAGATGCTTCAATCTCTGCAGATGTCCCGTTCAGGTCACTCAAAATGGAGGTCAGCATCTCCGAGCGCATAAACGTTCTCCTTTATTTTACTAGGGCTTATAGTATCTTTTTATGGGTTATAACTTTTTGATCGTTATCAATAATCCAGATAGCGGCGAGCTAATACACTGAGGAGATTCACGAAGGCCTGCTGATTCAGCTTAGGCATCTCATCAACGATGAGCATAAACTTCTGACTCCCCATATGCACCACCCAGAATCCAACCTGACTTTGTCCAATCGGGTCAAGCATACCCCAGGACTCACCACTAAAGGACAGCTCCCGATTCAGCAGAGGAAGATGACGTTCATGAAGGGAAATTACATCTGCAGCAAGGGCAGACAACGCTTCAGCATGCGCATCATCAAAACCACTCGCCCCAAGACAGAATCCCTGGTCATCCGCCAACGCTACCCGGCCGGTATTTGACAACAACGGCAGTAATTCCGGGAGCATTTTTTCGACGACTTCATCGACAACCACTACAGGGTTTTCGTTGAGCTCAATAAATCCTTTGTCACGCAGTTTGTTAAATAGATCTGATGCCTGCTCTTGATCCAGATCGGTCAACTCCTCAATCAGCTCTTCGCTGTAAGGCAACGCAATCTCAGCACTCAGCAGCTGCAACAACAGCGCCCTGGCATCATCAGGCTCAGAACTCACTGTGGCGTAATAGGCACCAGCAGGTGTAATCTGCAAATATTCGTTACGGAAATTTTCGTCCAACACTAACCAATTACTCCGCGAAAACTAACGCTATTCCTGTAACCATCCCAACGCGTCGGCAGCCGACATATAAGCAAACACATAGCGCTGAGGTACGTTTAAAATTCGAACTATATCAAGCGCCGACAAACGGTGATCAAACCACAACTCCGTAATTTCAGGTGCATGTGGAATTTCGATCATTCGAGAGAAATCCGGACGCTCTTTCAACTTGTACACTTTCTCTGGATCCATGCGCTGATTCAGACGACCACGAGCCGTCCATAAAGCAATTTTCCAGATCATTGCATCACGATCCTCAAGGGTCTTTTTATCCCCTGTAGATTCTGGTTTTGATACCGCCAGATCAAGACGTTCTTTTAGATCCAGCTCACCAAAACCAAAGCGACTCAATGCATACTGCAACAGCAGGTCTTCACCAAAATCACCAAAGAAACGATCTTCCTCCGGCAAATAAACAAAACAGCGCGGCAAACCTGCAATTTCAACCGGTGTATTACTTAACTTCGCTTTTTTAACCGCCAATGGAAGCCAATACAATAGCGCTCCATCGGTATTAAAATAGATACGACGACGCTCATCCGGACGCGTCACGTCGACATCCGCAAGGTTGCCGCAACAACGATACACCATCTCATCGTCATTAATTATTGCAGTCGACTTTTTTACAGACTTAATAGCGGGCTTGGCAGCCATTTTTTTCCGAGATACAACCTCAGGCGCATCAGGAATTAGCTTGAGCGCACCTTTCTCAACCAGCGGTGCCTGCTTTTTCGCCTCACGCTCTTTAGCTTTACGCGCTTCATCTGCGGCTTTCGCCTTAGCTTTAGCAAGCTTTTCAGCAGCCTTCTTATCAGCAACCCGCTTCTCGGCTGCTAACTTCTCGGCTGCCGCTTTAGCCTCGGCCTCAATTTTTGCTTTTTTCAGCGCTTCCCGATGTGCAGCCGCTTTTTTCTCTGCAGCACGCTGCTCAACTGCCTTACGCTCCAGCGCTTTTTTTTCAGCCAAGCGCCGCTCTGCAAGCGCCTTCTTTTCTGCAGCACGCTTAGCGGCAGCTTTTTCTTCAGCCGCTATTCGCGCAGTTTCCTTCCGCTCAGCTTCTTTTCTTGCCGCCTCAAGACGGGCCGCTTCACGTTTCTGCTCTTCTAGACGCTCCAGCTCTTTGCGTGCATCATCAACCCGCGACTTAGCTTGCTGAGCTTCTTTAATGGCTTTAGCTTTGGCCTCTTTCTGCGCCGCTTCCGCCTGCCTCAACAGCTCTCTGACTTCATCTTCCGCATCAGAAGCAACCAAGCGCTCAGACTGCGCACGCTTCACTTCAGGCTTTTCTGTCACAGCAGATGCGGACAACTCCTGATTACGCCGAGAAGCGTGCTCAGCTGCTCTTTTTGCGGCCTCTTTACCCCGACGCAATTTCTCTTTCAGGAGCAACTTTTGCTGAGCCTTGAGCGACTTTTCGCTATTCAAAGAGTCAATCGCTTCCTGCCCGGCACCTGCACGCGACATATAGCTATCATATGCTTCGTTACGGGAAGTACCTGCCGGCTCTTCAATACCCATGATCGCAGCGACACGCGTTTCCGCCCGCAAATGCGCGTCAGCACTACCGCTGCCCGACACAGACTGCGTACGAATAGCATCAAGCAGCTCATCAGAGCTATAGGGTTTCTTTAGAAGGACAAAACCAGGCCAGGAAAGGTCTCGCACACTGATCAGTATGCCTGGTTTAGAATATTTTTCGGTATAGGTTGCTTTAAGCTCATCAGGATCAACACCCTGATCGCCATTCACTATAAGTAGATCAGCCTGATCCGCTCCAACTACACGCAGACCATTTTCCTTGCTGAGAAATAGCTCAAGAGACGCCATAGCAGGGCCATCAAAGCCGGACAAAGCCAGCTTTTTCACCTGCGTTCTCTCAATACTATCCGTTCCTAATATACTCATGGAACATTCCGTCCGTAGTCTAGCCCGTCATCCTTATATAACAGGTAAGAACTGTCCATTAACCACCACCGCTCTATCGACCGGCAGTTCCAACAACATTCTACGATCATCAGCCTCAATAGCGCGGCTGATCACTTTTCTGGTGCGCGGGCTCAGCATCGCTGACACTTGCTCAAAAATACGCTTTCGCAATGTCGGGCCTTTCTTGTCCAGAATCCACAGCAAGTCCATTAACGCGCCGGCCAACTCATCACGCTTCCCAAGTGCCGTTGCCATATAGATGCGGCGCACATGGTTTTTGAGCGAATGCGGGTTACCCGCCACAAATCGCGTGTAATGATAGAGGTTACGCTCACTCTGTACCCCACGGTAGATGAGATCATCCTGACTCAGGGCTTCAAATGCCGCCTGAATCCGTTGGGTTTTATCACTATTGAGTTCCGCATCAAGTTCCCAATCGGAAAGTGCGGCCCAGATCTGTGAAGTCACAGACTCAGTCTCCATACAGAAAATAAAGCAATAACAAGATACCTGTTAAAGGCATCTTAAACTATCGTTCATCTAACCTAAATCTGGCTAGAAGGCGTTCTCTTGACAGATATCAAACAGGTGTTGGCGTATTAAAGCACGTTGTACTAACGTTATGCCACCAAGCACATTACGATAATTTGCAAATTATTCCTGCAACCTTTTCATCACCCTGTCTCATTTACAAAATCAATGCCCCATCTGCTTAAATATCAACCTGTTGGCCCACCTTGATTCACATAACATCCATACCGCATACGCAAAAAGTATGATCCCCAGATTGTCGACAATACTTAATTTCAGGGTGATTTTAGGTAGGATTCGCCACGCCAATCAACAATCTTGACCTGTCGGTATACCACACAGGACGGAAAAATCCGCCACGTGGTGACAACAGATGAGGGCGTAATCGTGCTTGAAGCTTATCGTAAACATGTAGAAGAACGCGCCACAGAAGGCGTGCCAGTAAAACCACTGAATGCTGATCAAACAGCCGCTCTGGCGAGCTACTGAAGAACCCGCCTGCTTACGAAGAAGCATTTACCCTGGACCTATTGGAAAATCATGTTCCTGCCGGTGTTGAGCAGGCTGCGTATGTTAAAGCAGGCTTCCTGGCCGCTATCGCTAAAGGCGAAACAGCATCCCCACTGATTGATAATGTAAAAGCTGTAGAGCAGCTGGGCTGCCATGCTCGGAGGTTACAACATCCAGCCACTTATTGCTGCACAGGTAATAGTAGTGACTGGTGCACAATCCGTATCAGGGACAGAGAGACAATTGGCGAAGTTTTTATGGCCTGTAGGTTCAGAGAAAAACCCGGCTTACAATACTTTAAACACCCTTCTTCAGAATGAGCAAACTAACCCACAAACAAAAAGGCCCTGAATAATCAGGGCTTTTTGTTAGTCACGTTATCAGTGATTAGATACGTGCAGCTGGGATAGCTGTAGGCGCTACACTCAAGTCTTCACTAGGTGGAGCGAAAGTAGTCAGGTTAATACCCTCAACCGCTTCTTTGTACTCTTCCAGAGTCGGGAAGCGACCTAGAACACAAGACAGTACAACCATTGGAGTAGAGCCCAGCAGAGACTCGCCTTTCTTCTCCGAAGTATCTTCTACAACACGGCCCTGGAACAGACGGGTAGAAGTAGCCAGTACGGTGTCACCCGCTTCTGCTTTTTCCTGGTTACCCATACACAAGTTACACCCAGGA
>JAGSHA010000292.1 GCA_023954795.1 Oceanospirillaceae bacterium
CGTGGCTTGGGTGGCTGTTGTTCTTGCCGAGGGCAAACATCGACATAACAAAGCCTGGCGTACAGAAACCGCACTGAGAACCGTGGCAGTCAACCATCGCCTGCTGTGCAGGGTGCAGATCGTTGCCATCTTTAAGGTCTTCGACGGAGATTAGCTGTTTGCCATCCAGTGCAGAGATAAAGGTCAGGCAAGAGTTGATGCTGCGGTAGCGCAGGTTGTCGCCATCCAGTTCTGCAATAACAACCGTACAGGCACCGCAGTCACCTGAGGCACATCCTTCCTTGGTTCCGGTTTTTCCAGCATGAATGCGCAGGTAGTTCAGGACCGTCATATTGGGATCGATACTCTGTTCTTCACGCAGTTCTTGATTGAGTAAGAACCTGATCAAGGCGGGCCTCCTTTTTTTGTATTTGTTATTCGGTTCAGATTGTATACATTTATTAAAAAACAAAGCTGACCATCAAGTCAAGAAAAAGCTGTCCTCGTGGTTAGGAAATTATAGGCCGGGTTTATCCTTAGTGTGGGAGTACGAGGTAGATATCGCCTAAATTCTACGGTTAAGTGCAGAAATTTACGGAATTCTGGAGAGGATTGGTGACGCGCCTAACGGTCTGAATGAAATGTGATGGTGATGTTTGACACTGATTCTGTCGTAGGAACAGCACAGATCAGGGGTGTGTGTTTATGTTTTGTGTACAATTTTAAGTGAGTTAGCTCAGGCTTATATTGAGCCGATATGGAGAGACTAAAGCGTGTGTTGGGTGTTGGGTGTTGGGAGAGGATAGGTGAGGTTCGTCTCGTGGGGCCGTCACGGTTGAACCGCTATACCGGGGTACCAAATCTGACGATGGGACTGGCAACGTGAACAGGCTGGTATATGACAGGCTTCCAGTACGCAGAAGCCTGGTATCAACAGCGCTATAGCTTGGTATCTTTCAACGCCAGATACGGCCCCAGCAGGTGGTCCTGAATCAGTTGCACAGCACTTTCGCTATCTCGCGCCAGTAAGGCATCAATCAAGTCCTGATGTTGTTGCTGATTGGCATGGAAAACAGTTCGATTCAGCATATTACGCTTCAGCCACAGGTTGCGGTAACGCGACGCTTTTTCATACAGTGACCGGCGTACGTGGAGCAGTGTCGGGGAGGCACAGCCTGCGGCAATTGCGGTGTGGAACTCCTGATGCAGTGCTTCCCAGCGTTGAATATTTTCAGGACTGTTTTCGTCCAGCAACTCTGCTGACTTCTTCAAACGATGGGCTGCAGCCAGAATACTGGCTTCCCAGGCATCGTCACCCCGTTCAATCGCCTGGCCGACACATAACCCTTCAATCTGGGCGCGGGTATGGTAGATATCCGCCATCTCTTCCGCTGAGACCGGATGCACTGTGAATCCGCGTTGATTCTCCACAATCACCAGTTGCTCAACGAGCAGTTGGGAGAGTGCTTCTCTCAATGGACTCACACCTACCTGATACCGTTCTTTCAGGCGCACCATGCGCAGCTTCTCTCCGGGGCTGAAGTAACCCGTCAGAATATCCTGCTTAAGCTGACTTAATACCTGAGTGGCATAGTTGTCGCTGCTGTGTGTGCTCGGGGTAAGGGTTGTGTTGGCGTGTGCGGTCATATTCCATTCTGTTCGACGGCCTGATATGCGACCCATTCTACGTTAAGAATGCAAAACAGTTAAATAACGCTGAAATCTAAAAACGTTGACATAAAGCAAAAACGTCGACATTATTGCTTTCAACTTATCTAACAACCGATGACTGGGAAAAATAACAATGTCGGCAATTGAGCAGATTCAACAGGTGGCTGCACCTACCAATGGTTACAACGTTCAAGACTTCGCAGAGAACAAACGCCTGCAGGTGATTACGTTGAGTGAAGAAACCCTGACTGCATTTGAGCAAGAGACTCAGCAGTGGGATGTGCAGGCATTGGAATACAAACCGTTCTTACGTTTTGCGGTTGCCGATAAGCTGGATGCGATCTGTGGTGGCACGTTAAGCCCGCGCCTGAACCAGATCATGCAAAACCGTGATCAGGCAGCGTTCTTGCTGCAGTACGAGGGTCAGCCAGCGTCTGATCAGAGTGAATTCAACGTGAAGTTGTCTACGGCGATCTCTCACCTGATCGGGATGCCTAACTTCGATTCTATGTATGGCAAATACTACGCACGTTTCACCGTACGCAACGAAGATAACAGCGACAGCTACCTGCGTCAGGCGCACCGTCGTATGGAACTGCACAACGACGGTACGTATGTTGATGAGCGCACCGACTTCGTCCTGATGATGAAGATGGACGAAAAGAACATGGAAGGCGGTGAATCTTTGCTGCTGCATGTTGATGACTGGCAGGACTTGGATAAATTCTATAATCACCCTCTGGCGAAGCAGGATATTGTTTGGGGTTCTCCGCCAAGCAAGCAGGTTGCTTATAAAGTCGAGCACCCAATCTTCTTCGAAGAAGATAGCCAGGGTAAACCTCATATGCTGTTTATCGACCAGTTCGCTGAGCCGCAGAACATGCGTCAGGGACTGTACCTGCACCAGATGGGTGAGTCTCTGGAAAGCGAAGAGAACTGCTTTGGCGTGCGTGTGCCGGTTGGTTCTATGCTGGTTTGCCAGAACCACTGCTGGGTGCATGGCCGTGATAAGTTTGTACCGCATCCAGGCCTTGAGCGTGAGTTGTTGCGTCAGCGTGGTCACTTCACCAAAGCGTAAACCTGCATAAGTGGACGCCGGCGTTTCTGTGAGAGGCTTCGGCGTTAACTGCAATGTTCCTAATTACATGACTGTGAGCACTATGATTTACGATTACCTGATTATTGGCGGCGGCATCGTCGGCGTTTCAACGGCATGGCAGCTGAAGCAGCGTCACCCGGATAAAAGCGTGTTACTGGTTGAGAAGGAATCGGTATATGCCAAGCATCAGACTGGCCATAATAGTGGGGTGATCCACGCGGGTGTGTATTACGCACCGGGCAGTTTGAAAGCTCAGTTTTGTAAGGAAGGTGTTGCAGCGACAATCCAGTTTTGCGAAGAAAACGGGATCGCTTATGAGCAGTGTGGCAAGTTGCTGGTGGCGACCAATGCGCTTGAACATGAACGTATGCTGGCCCTCTACGAGCGCTGCCATACGAACGGCATCAACGTTGAGCTGTTGACACAGAAACAGCTCAACGACGTGGAACCGGATATTGTTGGCACCGGGGCTATCTTGGTGAAAGACACCGGTATCGTGGACTACCAGAAGGTGACCACTGCGATGGCGGGGTGCTTTGAGCAGTTGGGTGGCGAAACACGTCTGAATACCAAGGTTGTTGGGTTATCGGAATCGTCTGATGTTGTCAGCGTTGATGTGGAACGAGCGGGAGAAACAGAACAGATCCAGTGCCGTTTCCTGATTACCTGTTCGGGGCTGATGGCGGATCGCACCACTAAGATGCTGGGCATCGAAACCGACTTTCAAATCGTGCCGTTTCGAGGCGAGTACTACCGTCTTGGACCTGAGCATAACCAGATTGTAAAACATCTGATCTACCCGATTCCTGATCCTGAACTGCCGTTTCTGGGCGTGCATCTGACCCGCATGATCGATGGCACTGTGACGGTGGGACCGAACGCGGTGCAGGGCTGGAAACGTGAAGGGTATGGCCGGATCAATATCAGTCTGCGTGATGTGATGGATATGGTGAGCTTCTCCGGATTCTGGAAAGTGCTGAAAGCCAACTTCAAGGTTGGATTGGTCGAAACATGGAATTCGTGGTGGAAACCGGGTTATCTGAAAACTGTGCAGAAGTACTGCCCGAAACTCAAACTGGGTGATCTGCAGCCTTATCCTGCGGGTATTCGTGCACAGGCCGTCATGAAGGACGGTTCACTGGTGCATGATTTCCTGTTTGCCGAGAGCCCACGCAGCTTGCACGTGTGCAATGCCCCGTCACCTGCGGCGACCTCATCGATCCCGATTGGGGGTTATATCTGCGACAAACTTGCGGAAAAGCAGGTTAAATAACCGCGCTCACCCTTCGCCCGTTGTCATCATGGCGCGGGCGTATTCCTGTATCTCATCTTTAAACCATTGTATCGCCGGATCATCAGCGTAAAGCGGATGCTGGGCGATAGTCATCTCGATCTCTGGAATACCTTGTGGCGGTTTGATCATCCGCAGCGGTAGCAT
Organism: Oceanospirillaceae bacterium; assembly: GCA_023954795.1. Taxonomy (GTDB): domain Bacteria; phylum Pseudomonadota; class Gammaproteobacteria; order Pseudomonadales; family Balneatricaceae; genus Pontibacterium. The sequence goes on from JAGSHA010000292.1 coordinate 4,188, forward strand.
CTCACAGAATAGCTGCGCCATATGGAATGGCAGGGTCATGATCGCATCGGTGCGGGCGACAATACGTGCGCCAGCGGTGTAGTTGGTGATGCGGGAGACGTATTCACGTTGTCTATTCTGTTTTTCCAGCCAGCGATCGATAGGATTGGCGGTTTCACTTTCCAGATCGAAAAATACCACGTGCTTCTGTTCCAGATACTCGTTTAGATTCAGCGTATCCGACACCTGCCTATTACCGATGCCCGCGACACAGATTTGTTGTTCTGTAATCCAGGGGACGACGGTCAGTCGTGAGGGCAGGGGATGGTAGGAATCCAAACCAACGATCATATCCACGGTGCCTTTTTCCAGCCGAGA